>JBNLEI010000030.1:0-12219 GCA_050304855.1 Methylococcaceae bacterium | reverse complement strand
ATTTGAAACCACAATAAAACTTGTAAAACAAACGTTCAGATTATTTCAGTATAGAAAAACTCACTCATTACGCGTGAGTGGGATCAGTGCAATAAACTACCCATCAATGTAAGTCTTAGCGCATAGACGGCTAGCTCGATTAGTCTAGGTTTGATCGAGGACTTATATTAGAAAACAACAATCCGACGCAGCAAACACTTTATTTTTTGCTCGAAGATAATCTATCAGTCGTTTTTCTTTCGGGCGATTAATACCCCGTCGCGAGTCGGGTTAATAAAAGCATCGAATTCCGAATCGGCGAAAATCATCCTATTATGCGCCATAATGGCCTCGGTCCATCCGGGCACAATATCTTTGTATCGCTCTACGGCGACGCGCCCATGCCAAAGCACATTATCGGCTATATATAACCCTCCCGGCCGGATTCGTTCACGGGCCATTTGCCATATCTGCGGATAATCTCCCTTGTCGGCGTCGTTATAACAAATATCGAATTCTCCGGCAGTCTCGGTAAATATGCTCTGGGCAAAACCGGTTTTGAATATTACCCGATTCCACAGCCCTGCCGACCGTAAATACCCTTCCGCTTTTTCGGCATTGTTTAGGTCGCCGTCAGTACAAATCACTTTCCCGGAAACTCCGACTGCTCTGGCAAACCAGTAAGCCGAATATCCAAAGCCGCTACCGAACTCAAAAACCCTCGAAGCATTGATCATCTTCGCTTGAATTTCCAGAAAAGCGCCTACTAAGCGGTCGACAATCGGAAAATGATTTTCTTTGGCATAAGCTTCCATTTCAATCAATACCGGGTGATTCGTGCGTTCCATCAAACTATGCTGATATTTTTCGATAGCCGGGTCGACCGGTATTAAAGATTGAGGATTGGGTAACGAGGGAGATAACTTCTCTGACATAAACGGACCTTTTTTATCGGCAAAACTGGAGCAGGCTCTACTAAACATCGACAAGATATTGTTTCTTAAGAGAGAACTTTCAGCCGCTATAAGTTTCCCCTTATTCGTTCAAACTGCAAGCCAACGCGTATCTCATTACCCACAAGGTGATAGCAACCGGGTAAAGTAAAAAATGCTGTTTAAAAAACAACCCGGCGGCAACCAAAACGGCGATTATTGCCGGATTGAATCGCCCTGAAGCCGACAGCCATTGCAAAAACGCCACGGTCTCGTCTTCGATAGTCTCCCGCTTTCTGATAAATACGAGCGTAAACAATGCTGAAATGAAGGCGAAATATAGGGGAATATAAAGAAAGACCGGTGATCCATCACGAAAATCAGGATACCAATAAGGCAACCAGACCATCAGCGAACCACTGGCAAACAGATCATACCAAAGTGGAGCACTCGCCCTACGCAACCATCGCCAGATGACTGCGGCGACCATACAGACCACGCCAGCGTATAAACTGGGGTCCGTAATCAAATAATCCAAATAACGGTGTTCGGAGCTGAAAAGATAAGCGATCGCCAAATTCAGAACAATAAACAAATACATTTTAATAAATTAATTCATTAAAAAAACAGAATCATGGTAGACTTCGTGAGACTAATTAGCAGATATTCTATGTCTATACAATAGTAAACCGCTTAAGACAAATACCCTGTTCATTTATATAGAATCCGTTGTGCTAAGACCATTAGGCCTCTCAAAACCGGCATATTTGAATTTTGTTTATGGACGATTTTCATATCCTTTATCTGGATAATAACCTTTTTCTAGCCAATCAGGTCAAGCTGAAACTAGAATGGTACGGTTATCGCGTCTCCGTCTCCGATAATGAAAAAGATTGCGTGACGGAAATCCGTAAACATAACGTCAATTTGCTAATAGTGGATTTTCATACGCCAAAAACCGATGGGGTAAACTTTTTGGCGCGTTTGGAAGCACAAAATCTAAAGCTAGCCACCATTATCGTAAATACCGAACAGGATTTCAGTCTGGCTATCAAAGCCATGAACCTGGGTTGCTTAGACTATATTGAAAAAGATTCGTTAATCCAACAATACTTTAACCGGTTGCATCGTAGCGTTTTTAAAGCCTATGAAAAACTGAATAGAAAAAAAGCGCTGACCGATAAATTACTCAAAACGGTACAAACAGCTAACCAAGAGGCCTCGATCCAGTGGGAATATTATCCTGAACAGAACTTAGTTAACTGGCATAACATCGAGAATACCGACAAAACGGTTATGAGTTATGATGACTTCGTTGCGAATGTCCAGCACAACGATGTTGCCACAGTTAAGACCCAAAACAATATCTGTCTGTTCTCGCAGCAACCGGTTGAATATCGGTTTCATTATCTTAACGATAAGGGGCAATTAACTCTTTATCAGGCAAAAATTCAGGCCGATACCGGTAAAAACGGCATCGTCCGGCGTCTGTACGGCAACCTAACGAAATTGCGTCATCATCCTGCAACGGACGTGGGTAGCCGTCTGAAACAGGCATATCTGGACAATACCAACGATGCTTTTTTTATCACTGATATCCACAAACGTATTGTTTCAATTAACAGCCATTTCAGCAAACTCACCGGTTATACCGAGTCCGAAATTCTCAATCAGCCTGTCGAAATACTAAATCCTGAGCACTATAACGAAGATTTTTTCAAACCGATTGAAGCAGCACTGAAGAAAAATCATTTCTGGCAAGGTGAAATATTTATTCGCCACCGGCAGGGACATCATTTCCCTGTTTGGCAATCAATATCCATTGTAAAGGACAGTCCAGATAAAATTGCTCAATCGATTTCCGTATTAAGGGACATCAGCCAGCAAAAATCCATCGAAGCCTCGATGCAATTTCAGGCTAATTATGACCCATTAACTGAATTGCCCAATCGATCATTATTTTTGGACCGCCTCAGTAATGCCATCAAACAGAGCGAGCGAAACAAAAAACAACTGGCACTGCTCATTTTGGATCTGAACAAATTCAAATGGATTAATGACAACTTAGGTCATCATGCCGGCGATATTCTTCTACAGGAGACCGCCGGGAAAATGAAAACCGCGGTCAGAGATTCCGACACCATCGCCCGGCTGGGCGGCGATGAGTTCGCCATCATCGTTCCCAATCTGGACAAAGCCACTGACAGTGAAATAATCGCCCGGAAAATTTTCGAGGCCTTTGGCCAGCCTATTTCTATCGATCGAAAGGAAATTTTTATTTCCGGCAGCATCGGCATCACGATTTTCCCCGATGATGGAGAAAAAATCGATACTTTAATGAGAAATGCCGACAGCGCCATGTACCAAGCCAAAAATAACGGCCGCAATAGCTATTACTTTTATACGCCCGCTTTGCAGCAGGAAACCGAAAAACGGCTGAAATTAATCGATGATATGCGTAAGGCTCTGCATAACGGCGAATTTAGCGTCAATTACCAGCCGATCATCGATCTTAAGACTCGTAAAATCGCCGGCGCAGAAACCCTGCTGCGTTGGAAACACCCGCAAACCGGATATGTACCGTTACATCATTTCATTCCCGTCGCCGAAGAAAGCGGATTGATTCGCGAAATCGGTAACTGGGTCATCGAAGAAGTTGCCGGTCATATCAATCGTTGGACAAAATTGGGGCTTTCCGTAGGCCAAATCTCCATCAACCAATCCGTCGCCCAGTACAATATGGCCGAGTGCCATAACGAGTGGTTGGAAATCATCCGGCAAAAACGAATTTCACCAAATGCCATCTCCTTGGAAATTAACGAAAAAATTTTCCTGGACGACAGAGTCAATTACTCGGTCAGTATTAACAGGCTCAAACAGGCGGGGATTCGCATTACGCTGGACAAATTCGGCACAGGTTATTCTTCGTTAAGCTATCTGCAGAAATATCCGGTCGACATTATAAAAATCGATCATAGTTGTATCCGCAGTATGCTCGCAGAGCCAACCAATATCGTTCTGGTGGAAACCATTATCAATTTGGCCAGCAAACTGGGATACCAAGTAGTCGCTACCGGCGTTGAAAACGAAAAACAACTGTCCCTATTAAATGCCCAGTGTCGATACGCGCAGGGATATTATTTCAAACACCCCTTAGAGATAAACGAATTCGAAACGTACATCAAAGAAAACGCTTAAAAACAAATTATTCTATTTTCACTTTCCGGCCAATTTGAATACAGCTAACGGATAATCCTGTATCCAGGCCGAAACTACCCCCGCCGACACGGCGACCATAATAAAGAACACGACCCCATGCAATAAAGGCGAAAATATGCCTTTTATCCCTTGCAATCTCGACACGGGTAATTTTATGGCTCCCCACATCCCGACAAATAAGGCTATTAAAAAAGAAATTCCGCCTGCGATCAGAGAAGTACACCAGGGACATCGATGTATCGCGTTTGGTACATAGTAATTACAACGGGAATCTAATCCGAAACCGGGCCAAGTGCATCCGCAATCGAAAATAAATCCACATAGCGGAGTGATGATAAACATAGCAATGAGCGTTAAACTCAATAGAATGACTCGCTGACGCCTTGAAAACGCAAAGTCACTGGAAAAATCAAATAGCTTCATAGCCTATTTCCTCTGTAAGCACGAATTCAATCATCCCATAAATTAACGAGCTCGGTTAAATGACAAAATCAAGATCGATGCTTAGACCGCAATCAATCGTAAAAATAGGCAATTGCCGACAAAGACATACCCATACCCCTGTGTTATGATTTTTTCAAATTACAAAGGAACGTGTTCAACAACAAACGATAGTCATGAAAAAACAAGCACTGGCGCCGAATCAACTTTACAAGCCCTGTAATATCGAAAACTTTCGTTTCAATAACACAGAGGAACTCGAAGATATCGATATTTTTCTCGGTCAGGACCGAGCGATCGACTCCATCCAGTTCGGCATGCGGATAGAACAACGCGGCTACAATGTCTTTGCGTTGGCACCCTCTGGAACCGGAAAATTGACGACTATCCAACATTTGGTAAAACAGGAGGCTGCGCAGCATCCATCGCCTTCCGACTGGTGCTATGTCAATAATTTCAGTGCTCAAGCAAAACCAAAAGCAATCGAGTTTGATTCCGGTAAAGGCAAGGAATTTCAAGATGATATGGAGCAGCTGATAGACGAACTCAGCGTTGCCATTCCGGCCGCCTTCGATGGCGACGAATACCGTTCCAAGACCGAAGAAATCGAGGAAGAATATAGGAAACGCGAGCTTAATGAGATCAACCAGCTCCGTGAAGAAGCCATCAACTCTCATATTATCCTGACCGAAACACCCACCGGCTATGCCTTTGCACCGGTTGACGACCAGGACAACATTATCGGTCAGGAACAATTCAACAAGCTTGACAAAGAAAAACAGCAGAAATATCAACAAAGCATCCTGGAACTTCAACAGCGACTGCAAAAATTACTGAAAAAATTCCCCGCCTGGCGTAAAGAAACCAAACGCAAATTGCAAAATCTGAATCGAGAGGTTGCAGCGCTGGCGGTCAATCACTCAATTAACGAACTTAAACAAAAATACGCCAAAAACCCTGAAGTACTCAGCTATTTGGAAGACGTCGATGACGATATTCTGAAACATGTACGCGATTTCATTCCTCATCGGGAGCAACAAATCGTTCTGCCTTTCATGGAGGCTGCCCAGGAAACCAATCCGTTCAAACGCTATCATGTAAATTTGATTATCTCCAACGGTGAACGTAAGTCCGCGCCGGTCGTGCTGGAAGACCACCCCAATTACGCCAACCTTCTGGGACGCTTAGATCATCAAGCTTATATGGGCGCTCTGGTTACAGACTTCACCATGATCAAACCCGGCGCGCTTCACCGCGCCAACGGCGGTTATTTAATTCTGGATGCCAGAAAACTGCTGATGCAGCCGTACGCCTGGGAATGCTTAAAGCGGGTCCTCCAATCCGGAGAAATCCGAATCGAGTCTCTGGAACGTTCTCTCAGCTTGATCAGCACATCGTCCCTGGAACCGGAGCCGATTCCGCTAAACCTGAAGCTGGTTATCTACGGTGATCGTATTATTTATTACCTTCTTAACCTATACGACCCTGAATTCCAAGACCTGTTTAAAGTAGCCGCGGATTTTGACGACACCGTCGACCGTACGGATGGGGAAATGGAATATGCCCGGCTGGTAGCAACCTTGGCCAGAAAAGAAAATTTACGGCCTTTCAGTCCTAAGGCCGTCGCCAGAGTGATTGAGCAAAGCGCGCGTATCACCGGCGATTCTGAAAAACTGTCCACGCATTTGCGCAGTATCAAAGATCTGCTGACAGAAGCTGACTACTGGGCTAAATACAACGGTCATGACATTGTCGCCAACAGTGACGTGCAACAAGCGATCGAACACAAAATCCATCGGCACGACCGGATACGAGAAAAAATCTACGAAAACATCCACCGTGGCACAGTATTGATCGACACCGACAATCGTGTAATCGGTCAAATCAACGGACTGTCGGTGCTACAACTGGGTGAGTTCATGTTCGGCCAACCTTCGCGCATCACCGCAACCACACGACTGGGCAACGGTAAAGTCGTGGACATTGAGAAAGAAACCGAACTGGGCGGAGCCATTCATTCCAAAGGCGTACTGATTCTGTCCAGCTTTATCGCTTCACGATACGCCCGCAACACGCCGTTTTCGTTGACCGCCAGCTTGGTTTTCGAGCAGTCCTACGGTCAAGTCGAAGGCGACAGCGCCTCGCTAGCGGAGTTATGCGTCATTTTGTCTTCGTTGGCCGCAGTGCCGTTACGCCAGGACCTGGCCATTACCGGCTCGGTCAATCAGCTAGGCCAGGTTCAGCCGATCGGCGGCGTCAATGAAAAAATCGAAGGTTTTTTCGATATCTGTAAAGAAAAAGGATTGACAGGTTCGCAAGGCGTCATCATTCCGGCCAGCAACGTTAAATATTTAATGTTGCGCTGGGATGTCGTCCATGCGGCGAAAAGCGGCCAGTTTCACATTTATGCGGTGGAAACGGTCGACGAAGCCTTGGAATATCTGAGCGATATGGAAGCCGGCACACGAAACGAACAGGGGCAGTTCCCGGAAGATTCTTTCAATGACAGAGTACAAAAGCAGTTGGAAAGCTTCAATACTCTTCACCAGCAATTCATGTCCAAGGAAAAGCAGTAGGTTCGTCCGGTCATTGGCTGTTATAACTGGTTCCATAAAAGTTTCAGCCTGTTGGTTTCGCGTCTGGAGAAACTGTTAACCCCCGAATAGATGCATTCTCCAAGTCCTCAAGAATGGATTAACGGCGTGTTTCGCAAGGCGCTAAAGCAAACCAAGCTGCATTAACATATGCAATTACCAAGAAGAACTATGATACCAAAGGTCATCCGTTATCAAACTGGATCAATTCCGCAGCAATGCTGACCGCAATTTCCATTGGAGTACGACTGTTGATCGGCAAGCCTATCGGTGCATGAATTTCGTCCCATTCCCGGTCGCCGAGTTTATCCGCCAAATTCTCCCGAATGATTTTGATTTTACGTCGGCTTCCCAACACACCTAAATAGCGAAAATTTTTACCGGCCAAGCGTTCGATCACCAGTTGATCGGTCGCATGACTATGAGTCATGACAAATACGTACATCCGTTCCCCACGACCGATTTCGCGCTCGATGTCGGCATAGGAATCGACTTTCCGCCGCTCAGCGAACACGTTCTCCATCATCGTCCGAACGCTGTCGCGCTGGTCGATAACCGTCACCGAAAAGTCCAGCAAAGTCAGCACATGGCTTAATGCCAAACTGACATGGCCACCACCGATCAAATAAGCTTGTTTGCGTAGACCGATCATTTCCTGATAAATCCATTTGCCGACATCGTCCTCACAGAAACGCCGTTCCTCTTGACGTTGCAAACACTCACTCAACTGCACGCCGTGTGGCGTCATCGTCAACAATAAAGGTTGGCTGTTCGTTTCGGATTGTTGTAACTGACGCAGTAAAGCCATTTCGCTCCGCTGACAGGACCATAACAGGACTTGTTGCATGCCGCCGCATAGATGGCCTGATGCATCGGGAGTTCCTTCGTTATGACAACGATGAAACAATCGTAAATTACGATCATTCCGCTGTAACGCCAGCAACGCCTCGCCAGTCAGTTCATATTCGACACGTCCTCCTCCGACGGTACCGAACGAAGAACCGTCGGTTCGAACAGCCATTTTAGCTCCCGCGGTTCCGGGCGAACTGCCTTTGCTCGACACGACTATCAGTACCGCAACACCATCTTGTTGTTGAAGCCCGTCGATCACCCACTGCCAAATCGTTTGTTCAACCACTTCTCCTGATCCTTTTATTGCACCGCTTTGTTGATTTCCTCAAGCAACTGATCAAAATTCCCGGCTTCGGGCACTTCAGGTAAACTTAGAAAAAGTATATCATCCAAGTGACGGCGTTCTTTTTCAGCAAAAAGTTCCTCGCAATAAACCCCTCGTGTTTCTGCAAAACGCTGTTTCGGCACCTGCCATACCATTCCGCCCCATATCTGCTCATCATCCGCCGGAACCGCAGTTCGTCGCAGTCCGCAGGTCGGACTACCGTCGCGCATCACGATTCCGACGACCCGATGACCGGTCTGCCGATAGTTTTCGATATGATCGAGCATCTGCTCGGCTATCCGACGACAATGTTTACGAAACATGGGCGTGGCATATTGAGATTTGACCTGCCCCCAACGGGCCGAACCGTAATAACTGACTTCGGGACAGGGCATTTGAAAAATCCCGACATTGTTTTCCATCAACAGTTTGATCAACGGCGTAATCATCGCCGGTTCCGAGGAAATGCCTTTCACACACGCGTTTTGATTCAACAAACAATGAGAAAGAAAAATCAGTTTACCGCTACGTGCATCTTCAATTTTATCCTTGATTTTACCCAACTGGTCTTGCATAAAAATCTCCGTTACCGGGTGGAATATAACGCCAACAACACTTTTTCCGGTGTCAACGGTGCGGAAAAATCGGGACTATAATCGGGATTAAATGCCTTGATTGCCTTGCAAATTGCAAAATAACCACCGATAGCATACATAAACGGTGGTTCGCCTACGGCTTTCGATTGCAACAAACCGGCGGCATTAACGCTATCGGTTAGAAACTCGACCTCGATTTCAGGCGCCGAATAAATATCCGGGATTTTGTACCGGGTCAAATCGGCGGTCATCAAACGCCCTTCTTCATCATAAACGACCTCCTCCATCGTCATCCAGCCTAATCCCTGAACAACCGCTCCTTCGATTTGCCCTAAATCCACTTGGCTGCAAAGGCTTTGTCCGACATCGTGTACGATCTCGACTTTATCGACCCGGTAACGCCCTCTCAGACAATCCACAGTCGCTTCCACCATTGCAACACCATAGACATGATAGGCGAACGGCTTGCCGCATTCACGTTCGCGGTCAAAAGATAAGTCCGGGGTCGCATAATGCACTTGCGCGGACAAACCACAACGCGCCAAATAGGCTTCGGTCACCAGTTTTTCCCAATTTAATCCGGTATCTTGACCGTTAACCTCAATCCGCTCTTGCTTTAATTGAATCGCTGAACTGTCAGCCAATCTTAACATCCTTGACGCCACTTCAATCAGACGACCTTTCAGCTGGCCGCAAGCCAGCCTCGTCGCTTGTCCGTTCAGATCCGAACCGGTACTGGCTGCAGTTGGCGACATATTGGCGATGCGCCAGGTATTGGTGCTATCGATTTTAACTCGCCCTTCGCTGATTCCGAGTGTTTGCGCCGCCACCTTGGCTAATTTCCGTTTAACGCCCTGACCCATTTCCACAGCACCGGTACTGACGCCGACACTGCCATCGCCATAGATTTTGACCAACGCATCGGCCTGATTAAGAAAACGGGCGGTAAAGGCGATTCCAAACGCAATCGGCATAAGCGCCAACGCTTTTTTCTGCAACTCGTTATCGGCATTAAAATGCTCAATTTGCTGCCGACGCTGTTCAATAGCAAAATTTTTCTGCAATTGTAGATAACAGCGGCTCAAATTGCAGTTTTCCACGTTCATGCCGTAAGGGAAACATTCACCTTCCTGCAACAAATTTCGGCTTTGCAACCAAACCGGGTCTCTGCCCATCCGTTCGGCCGCCTGATAAATCGCGGCTTCCAACACGAACATGGCCTGCGGAGCTCCAAAACCTCGAAAGGCGGTATTTGGCGGCAGATTCGTTCGGCAACTGACCGCCGTTGCACGCAAATTAGGAATAAAATAGGCGCTGCCGGCATGAAATAAGCTGCGTTCAAGAATCGCCGGCGACAAATCAGCGTGAGCACCTGCATTTTGGTAGAACTGCACTTGGTAAGCCAGAATCTTGCCGTCACTGCTCAATCCAAGTTTAAAATCGGCGCTATAAGGATGACGTTTGCCAGTGAATCGCATATCCTCTTCCCGGCTTAAGTGAATTTTAACCGGTTGCCGTAAACGACTCGCGGCCAACGCCGCCATAACCGCCCAAACTGTGGCCTGCTCTTCCTTACCGCCGAAACCACCGCCCAGCCGCACGACATCGACCTCAACCGCCGTCATCGGACAATTCAACACTCTGGCAATAATACGTTGGACCATGCCAGGCGATTGAGTCGCCGAAATCACTTTCAGCTGTCCGTTTTCATAAGGTAAGGCAATCGCCGTCTGGGTTTCCAGATAAACATGTTCTTGCGCGCCGGTGTCCGCCCGACCGCAGACAATATCGGCACAACCGGCCCAAGCGGCATCGACGTCGCCCAGCGTGAAACAGCGCTCCTGACCGATTACGAAGTGGCGTTTAGCAGCCTCACGAGCATCATAAACAGCTTCCAATCGTTCGTACGTAACCTCGCATAAAGCGGCTGCCTGACGCGCCAATTCCGCCGAGCGGGCCACGATCAGCGCAATCGGCTGCCCCTGATAACAGACTTCCGATTCGGCAAAGATCCTCTCTTCAGGTTCGACATTACCGATCTGGTTCGAACCGGGAATATCGGAGGCGGTCAGAACAGCCGCGACACCGTCTAATGCAAGTGCCCGGCACCAGTCCAACTTCACGATTCGCGCATGCGGCTTTCGGCTGACGACAGGAAAAGCATGCAAAGTTACTGTAGGCCAATCCAGATCATCGGCAAATTGAGCCTGTCCCATTGCGTGTAGTTCGCTGTCCGGCCGATTCATCGCAAATCCTTCCAATCCAATAGCCCGGGCAACAATTTAACAAAATGTGCGATCAATAATTGCCGCAACAATAAACGCTTATATTTCACGGAACCTCGTATGTCGGCTATCGGCGTAATTTCATTTTGTGCCAATGCCAAAGCCTGTTTTACAGATTCGATAGAAATTGCCTTACCTTGTAAAAACGAAACCGTTTGCGACAAATATAACGGGACCGGGGCAACACCGCCCGCAGCAATATGTACGGTTTTAAAACAATTGTTCTTGATTTCCAGCAGCATGGATGAATTCACGCTGGCAATATCAAGATAAGTTCGTTTGCTGACTTTCTCGAAACTGAATAACACCGGTCGGCTAGGGAAACGGAAGCGAATGCCAATCAGCTTCTCTCCGGTTTGTAAGTCAGTTTGCTTATAGGATAGAAAAAACCGTCTTAACGGCAACTCCCGTTGCTGCCCGTTCGACACCAATGAAAGTGTTGCGCCCAGTCCCAGAAAAAAAACGCTTAAATCACCAATCGGCGAGGCGTTAACGATATTACCGCCGACCGTTGCCTGTTGTCTGACCGGTGTTGAACAAACCATTTTTAAATCCGCACTTACAGTCCTGAGCAGTTGATTGATGGTCGGAGATATGCGTAATGCTTCAACCGTCGTCGCCGCACCGATCATGCATTCGTCGCCAATTAACTCGATGGATTCGGCATCGGTTAAAAAATGTAACGGTTGTTGTAACATTTGCTGCGGCTTTTGTACCATTAAATCGGTCGCTCCAGCCACCAAAAGACTGCCTTCCGATCGGGAAATACCGGATAACGCAGTCAATTGCGTCGAAATATCGGCAAAAAAATCAGGCAACAATCCCCAAACGATTAAATCGCTGATCCGTTGATCAGGATCTGAAAGAGACAGATCGAATTGCCGGCATAAAACGGCAAGAGCTCTTTTGATACCGGCATAACCAGTGCAACGACACAAATTACCCCCCACCGCATCGATGGCATCCGGCAAAGACGAGTGCGATGCATTTAACAGA
>JBNLEI010000029.1:0-36284 GCA_050304855.1 Methylococcaceae bacterium | reverse complement strand
GTTCAGTTCGCTTTCCATGGTTAGCATGATGCGATGCCGCAATGAAGGAAGCGCAACTTGTTCGAGATCGTCAATAGCGACATGTACTCGTCCTTCGCTAAGTGCTTTAATTCGGGCCGTTCTAATTCGAGACTGTAAGCCTCTAGGACTGGCGCCGTAACGGATATGCTCTTGCACGGCCTTACCTTGCTTTGCTTCGGGGTGCGTAGACAATATCAACTCGATTGCTGCTTTTTTGACCGTTTCGGAAATAATGACTTGTCGGGACTCTTGTCTCATCTCCGCAAAACGCTCTCTGGAAAGTACACGGTTTATATGGTCGGCCGGTTCGTTATCGAGTGAAATGTCGATCATTTTCATTAATGAGTCGGCAGAAGGGTATTTCACGATGAGTTTATAAAGAAATCTATCCAGTTGTGCTTCGGGCAGCGGGAAGGTTCCTTCTAGTTCAATTGGATTTTGTGTCGCAATGACCCAGAAAGGGTCAGGAAGACAATAAGATGTTCCGGCGCAGGTCACTTGTTTTTCCTGCATCGCCTCTAATAATGCCGATTGGGTTTTAGGCGTCGTTCGGTTGATTTCATCAACCAGCAGCATTGACGAAAAAACAGGGCCTCGGCGGAAGTCGATTCTTATGTCTTCGTTATTATTGCTTTTTAATAATATTTCGCTGCCAGTAATATCGGCAGGCATTAAATCCGGCGTACATTGAATCCGCGCTAGCGAAACATCGATGCTTGCTGCCAATGCCTTTACCAGATGCGTTTTTCCAAGTCCGGGTAAACCTTCCAATAGAACATGTCCTTCAGCAAACAAAGCGATCAATAAATGATTGATGATTTCTTCTTGACCTACAACTACGCTGTTCAAAGTATTGCTTAGCAATTGAAAGTCACGTTGGAATGATTCCATCCGTTTAGTTAACTGATTCAGGGATTCCGTTGAGTTCATGGTTGTCCATGGATTTGATTCATGTAAACGCCGACGTATAGTTGTTGGCGCGGCGAAAAGCGGTTGGTATAGGGTGCTGGGGATTCGTTGACTCGGAAGTTAGGCTTGCTCTCCTCCGAAGAAACGGGATAAGAAATATCGCTATTATCTAAGGCGATGCTCGATTCTCCCGGACCACTGACGCTTTCGCCCAGAATAGGAATGTTGGCTAATTTTATATCCATT
This sequence comes from Methylococcaceae bacterium, assembly GCA_050304855.1. Taxonomy (GTDB): domain Bacteria; phylum Pseudomonadota; class Gammaproteobacteria; order Methylococcales; family Methylomonadaceae; genus Methylomarinum. Next base: position 35,108 of record JBNLEI010000029.1, on the reverse strand, counting down.
TCCTGCATTGTCTGGGGAGTGGTTTGTTCTAAATCATTGGCGGCTTGCTTGCCGATACCATTAGTGCTGAGTGAATTAAGTGGTGTTCCGGTTTGTTCTGGATCCGTTGAAATAGAATGTAATGCTCTTCTGTTTTGGGGGGATGAGGATGTATCCCCAAACTCTTTTGTTAGCATATCTCTATTCGATTTGTCGAATGTATCTGACGAAGATTCGCCGTCTAATGCATCCGAGGTTTCGGAATCGGATGCTTCGATTGTGTTTGCGATTTCCCCACTACTTTTTTTGATTTCATCGTATAAAGAAGGAGGGGTAACGACTTGAGGTTCATCTGCCTTATTGTTAGCACGGTAGGCGAGTGCAAGTGGCGAAGTTGGATCAGAGTCATTGGGTTGTATCAAGAAAGCCATCCCGACTATCGCAATAAAGCTGGGTAACCAGGCAATCGGTTTTGTTACGCCGAATTCCGTTAGCTTTAAGTTTTGTGTCAGTTGTGGCAAAACTTGTGCAGTTTGATGAAGAACTAATGGTGCATAAGTGAGTTCATGAATTTTATTATTTCGGATTAGTTCCAAACTGGTCGTCAATCGTGATTTATTATCGCACTGATGGTCAATCAAATTTACGCAGTCGGAAGTAGACGGCATCTTTGTGATTAACAACGACATCCCAATGACAAACGGAATAGAAGACATCATTAACCCGTATAAAACGGTTAATTTTGCAAAATAAAGATGAAGAAAACCAGACAGCAACAAAAGACCGGCAAAGAGACGGTAGCAAAGAGCGAATCGGTTGACGAAAAAGCGCAGCCAAATTTTCCGTTTGGCAAGCCGGATAAAACCCTTGATGTTGTTTATGTTTCCAGTAGTTATTGATTCAGCCATGCTTCCCAGTGAGGCCTCAAGTGCCAAATAATGATTAACGCTGTTAAGCAAAGTGGTAGTAGGAGGTTAAACGGAAGAGTAGCAGAAAACTGAGGACGCTTAAACATTCCGCCAAAGGTGGAAACCACCGCTGATACGAATATCAGAGTCAGTAGCATTTTTAGAGTTTGCTCAATTGAAACTGCAGCTGCAAGCCAAGCAACCACAATAAAAGGCAATGGGACCAGGATCAATAGGCAGCAGGCTTGAAAGCTTTCGAGAGCAGAGTTGTTTCGGATAAAAAAAGGAATCGATAATAGAATTGCCGATATCTGGAGATAATAGAGAATAGTAATTCCTCGCTTAACAAGCAATCTCGCGTTAGTGTCGGTTTCTAAGTTAAAAATTGATCCCCAACACCAGATGAAGAGCGGTATACACAGAATGAACGCGATGAAATAAGCGGAACGAAATGCTTTCATGAGGAAGAGTTTTTCTCATTGTCGTGTATAAACAACCAGCTATGATTCGATATGGGAATATCGAACAACTCGTATGTGAAAGGAATGAGTAAAGCGGCGTTATAGGGACGGCTTTGTTGAATGAGGATTTTCGCCGCAGCTTGGTTTTCAGCTAAGTTGTCTTCGGGAGTTTGCGGTTGCCACGTCTGCCCTTTTTTTAGTCCAGGAAGAGAGTAAAGATGGTTTTTCCAATAAAAGAATCCAGGTCGGGTGCTTTGTTCGTTATTATTGATGACAGCCGGGCGATTTTGTTCGGTGATCAAGCTGACTGGCGCATCGATTCGATAAGTAGAACGCCAAAACCAATTGATGTTGTTGATCAATGAAAGGTCCAGTTCTATTTCTGCCGCTAAGAAGCCATTGTTCTCGACAAGCCGAAAAGGCAGAAAGTTATCATTTTGCAAAGCGGCCTCGACCGGCATTTTTATCGTTTCATGCCAGGTTCCTAGGCTGCGAATGTTCATAAACGCGCTATAACGGGCGGTAGTTTGCTGGTTAGTCATCTCCGCCCAACTGATCAGCGTCGTCTCAGGTTGTTTATTGTGCCAAATCATAATGACGACCAGTGCAGTCAGTATAGGTATTGCCCAGTAAAAATTGCGGCTTATGTTCGAAAGTGAAGCTAAAAATATGAGTATCAGGTAAGCCGCGCAAAAAACGGCCAACAATACTGATGGGCCGTTGTTGTTCGCAACCGATTCAACCAATGCCAGGTCTTCTAAGGATGGAAGAGGGCTCTTTTGCTCATGGATTAGGTGAGCGATTTGGGTTTCCAATTCGGATGCTAGATCGGTAATCTGCAAAAATTGACCGCCGCAGCCTGCAAGTTGCTGCAGATTGCCATTGAGTTCGCGCCGTATCTTGACCGCCACCGTTTTGCCGCATTGCGCAATATATTGGGACAGGGCGTCAGCTTGACGCCGTGTTAATTTTGTTAACCCCTCATGATGAATGACGACAGCATTAACCACAGCGTATGCAGAGGCAAACTGAGGCAGCGATTCGCTGCTGACTGTTAATGGATTTAAGTTAGGGAATTGACTAAAGTGGTGCAGAAAGATTTCTCTGTCGGCGAATGAAAGTCCGTCACTGACGATCGCGACATTAGCTTTCCGGGAATCGGAAAAGACGAGTCTTTGTTCTAATATCGATTCAGTTGGAGCCTGCCGGAATATTTGTAATAGCTCATGGCCGTCCGATTTCGGAATGACCGGCAATCGTATGAGGGAGGGGACTCCGACTTTTGTCGTAATATTTCGCGATACATCGCCTAGTTTCAATTGAATGCTTTGGCTTTTTCGGGATGATATCTCGACAGCTATTTCGGTCGCAAGATTCGGCTTATATAATCCGTTCCAGGCACGAATAACTTCAATCTCGATATCGGTGTCGGCATTGACGGTCGCCGACACCGTAAGGGCGAAAATTCCGATCCAAAGACGACGGACTAGATTCATGCTCGAGCGTCTTGAATGAGGACGGCTTAAGATTCCATGCTTGAGTTAGCGCACCGCGAAATTCAATGCGATGACACTCCATGATGTCACTAGATTTTTGTCGTTTTCCCACCATCTGGCGTTACTATTGACCCAATATCCTTCTTTGTCTTGAAGACTGAGAAGTTTTTTGGCTAGGTCATCGCGCCAATTATGAACGACGCCTTTGCTATCTGTGAGTTCAGCTTCGCCATAAGCGAACATGCTTTTTGCAAAAGCATTGTAATAATAAAAGAGTCCTTGGTCTTTTAAAGCGCCTGGGTTAGCGTCAAGTGTGTAATTGTCTCGAATCCAATTGTAAGCAGCTTTTACTCTGGGGTCTTCTTTTTCTACACCGGCAAATAGTAAGCCGATTAAACCGGCATGGGTCATGCCGCCATAAGAATTAGTTTCACCATTCGGACTGTAACCGGGCATATAGGTAAAGCCGCCATCATTTTTGGCCCAGCTCTGGTCATTGGTTTCACTGTTATTTTGAGAACGGCTGATAAAAGCGAGTGCACGCTGCCAGACCGGGTCATCGGACTTAAGTTCCGTGGCTTTCAGGGCTTCCAATGCAATATATTGATTAGAAAGGTCAGGACGTTCGTCGCCGCCATAGCCGATGCCGCCATAATATTTGTGCTCGGGGTCGTATTCTTTTTGTTCATCGAGCTGCAAGCCCTTGATGAATTTTTGCCCATTATTAATGATGTCGGTGTATTTAGGGTTATTCGTGGCTTTCAGCGCAGTAATGGCGACAGCGGTATTGTAATTCATGTTTTGAATACTTTCGCTGATGGCTCCGTTAGGTTTGACATGGCTCAAAATGAATTGAATCGGTTTGGTAATGAATGGACCATCTTCTTCGTTGTACTGGCGAGGGCTCTCCAGGAAAGCGCGAAGTGCTAATGCAGTAATGCCAACGGAGTTTGACCAGGAGCCATTGGCTTGCTGGTTTTCCCGAAGATAATGTAAACCGGCGTCGATGGAACGTTTAGCTTGATTTTTAAGCTCAGGAGCCATGGAGACATCAGCATGACCGGTATTGGGCAGAAAAAAACTGGCTATCAATAAGACGGGGAGGAATGTTTTACGAAGCATAAGGCTGATTCTCCTTAGTTTTAGAGTGGATGTTTGTTGGCTTTTTTATGGTGAGCAATAACAAGGCAAGTACAAGATATACCGCACTGTTCCATAAACTGTGGGGGTAATCGTATCTCATCATCCCGTAGGGCGTATTGCGATAAAACCATTCGCCGCGCAGATAATCATAGTCTAAAAAAGTAGCGAAGTATGTCAATGGGCTGCACCACAGCGATACTGAAAAGGCAGTAGCGTTTTGGGCAATTAGTTCGGCCCAAGGCGAAATCCATAAAGGTAAAGTTGCGATAACAACGATAGAATAGAAAACCAATACCGGTATATGGTCATTATCGTTAAAACTGCGTAATAATCCCCGAGTCAGGCTCAAGATAAAAAAAGCAAAAATGAAAATCGCGGGTGCGATCCGTAAGCATAATTTAAAGTCATCGGAATGACGATAAATTATTACGGAGGGTAATATGAACGCTAATAAAATAGCAAGGCTCCAAACCGATATTTCAAGCGTTTTGAGCGATGCTGACGGACTTGGAGTGAGTAAATAACCAAAGCCGAGCGTTAAATGGGTTAAAACCAATATGCTGGGTTTAATGCCGAGATTCTGAAATTCCTGATCCAATATTGAAAACGCCAACCAAGTCAGTATAACGGTCATGAACCAACTGGAAATGTAAGGATGTAAAATTTTAAAATTCGCAGTTTTTAAAATCATTCCGCTAAACCGAGTTGTCCAACTAGCCAATCAAATGTTTTCTAAGAGGGTACAAGAAAAAAGCAATAATTTTATGGTTGGGAATTATTAGTCATAGGGGTTGATTTACAGATGCTGACGGGTGTAATCGATCAACAGCTCAAATTGTTTAAAGAAATGGTGCTGATCGCAGTTCAGCGGGTTTTTAAAAAAACAGGCCAAATGCACCAAGGTTCCACTTTCTCCGTTCCGATGAGCAAATTCAGTAAATCTGATTAAATCCAAGACTAAAGGTGCTGCTAAAATCGAATCGCAGCCTTGCCATGTAAACTGCATGGTCATCGGTACATCGAGGAACCCTTGAAAATGAATCAAATCCCAGGCGGTTTTCCAATCCCCTAAAGAAGGAACATAGTTGATACTGACGTTCGAATGTACCGGGTAACCGAGAATTTGTGGCAGTACCACGCTTTTGTTTGCGAGTTTGTTTTTACATTTATCCGGTTCGTTCAAGGTCTTGCCGTCGTCATTGCCCAGCAAATTGACACCTTCCCAGCTCAGTATTTTTAGGTTTCGGGCTGCAAACATAGGCGCAAGAACCGTTTTTAGCAAGGTTTCCCCGGTCTTGCCGTCGTTACCGCAATAGGCAGATTGTTTTTGTGCTGCCAATGTGGATAAGGCGGAAATGGCTGGCCCAGGGTTGGGCGTGAAGTTGACAAAAGAATAGCCCTCCAAAAATGCAGCATAGGCATAAAACATACTGGGGGAGACTGAATCTTTGCGATCTTTGGCGATCAGTTCCTCAAACAAGGCGAGCCGATCGTGAGATTCGGAAACGGGAGTTTGTGCTTCTGCGGACGCCAGATTGACGACAATCACATGATCGAGTTGGTGGGCGTCAGCGAATTCCGTCAAAATTTGTCGGAATTTTTTACACAATTGAGCGAGTGAAGGCGAATTAACAGGGGGATCGGTGACATCCCAAGATAGCTCCGGAATCGTACAAATCGATTGGTCAATGGTTTCAAGTCGGAATTTGATTTGTTGCAAAAGTCGAAAAGAGTAGGTTTTTGATCGCTCGCAGATAATCTCGGCCTGTTCCGGTAATGAGCGCTCAACGATATCATGCCCGCCGATGATCAAATCGTCGGTGGCGATAAGATCCAGTTGATTCATGGGGGATAATTCGGAAACGAGTCCTGTTGGTGGGACGAGTTTTTCTTGCATCGCGCATTTTCCGACAATGAGAGTTGTCGCAATATCTCCGTAGGCGCCAATCAGCCAAATTCCAGTTCTTCCATAATTTTTCTTCATAGGTATTTAAATATTATCGTGTCGTTTAAGGCGCAGTTAATCCGATTCGCTTTTCGCCGAAGGTGAAAACAGTGGCATCGAGCACCTCCTTGATGTTGAGCGAAAACACCAAAAGGCAAGTTGTTTTAGTGTAAAAGGTTCTAGTGTTGTAAGTATAGTCAAAAATGATGAGGGCTTTTAGCTTGGAATACGGACGATTGAGGTATTCGAGAAAAATGATACGCCACTCGGTGCCTTTTGTAATCGACCCATCTCCATCTTGATCTGATTAAGACTCTTATAACCCAGATGGAAAGCCGGCGATGAGTCAACTAAGCGTCTTATATTAAGCCAGCTTAGGTAGAGCATGTGATTGCACTGAAGTGTTAAACAACGTGCGAATTGATAAACCTCACATGTAGAATTGCCGGAAAGTGTCAAGTTTTTTTACATAAAAAGACGGGGTTATTTTTTTTTGCTTAAAAATCAGATAATTGTAAATAGGTATATATCTTGCAGGGTATTAAGAGCTGAGTAAGGCATAATGTTTTCAAGCGCTTAGGAAGTTTTAAATAAATTTAAAACTGCTTCTCTAGAGGCGGATGATTTTAGCAAGGTGGGCATGAAACGCAAAACTGTACTTAAGTACAATGGTGCTGGGTCTGCAGAGCGTAGTAAGCTACTTACATAAACGGAAGAAACTTTATGTGGAACGGAATGAACCGGGATATCTTATCTTGGTAAGGACGAGATAAAAGGTTCAGCTCTTATTTTGCAAAGGACAAGCGAATTATTGAATGAGTGCGTAAAAGAAAATCTGCTGGATTACCGTTTTCGAAATGAAGGGTGTTCAAAGCCTGTTTTACTCGGAAGATTTTCTGTTATAAGCGCAAGGGATAAACCTTTAAATTTTGAGATTTCATCGGAGATATTAAGATGAACACCAAGATAAAAACGATGTTGGCTGCAGTACCATTAGTTCTTGGCAGTCAGATGGCAAATTCCGCGGTTGGCGACATTAATCTATACGATTATGCTTTCAATATTGACGGAACGGTGGCGACCTCTCTTCCTGGGCTTAACCTAGGTGGTTTTGATACGAATACGGGATTAGGGTCAATTAGTTTTAGTATAAACAGTGCGGGTTCTCATAGTTTCGGCGCGTTCTTCGATCATGAAATCGATGAAGCGGTGAATACTTACTTTAACGAAGTGGGTTCAACTATCGGAAGTGCCGCGGCGGGACAGAGCTGGGAGATCGATGAGCCTGGATGGTTCGATGGGGATATTTACGAGAATTTTCAAAATAGTGCCCTCGATAATGGAATTGGCACCTCAGTATACGGAAATACGGTCTTCCCGGATGACGTATCGATGGCGATGGGGTGGGATTTCAGTTTGGGTGTCGATGAAACGGCTCTCATTTCGTTGGTTTTGAGTACAGTGGACCCCGGCGATTCTTTTTTCCGCTTAGTGCACACTGATCCAGATTCCGATGTTTCTATCTATCTGCGCGGTTCGCTCGATATTCGGAGCGGCGGTCCGGGCCCGGGTCCTTCCGTCCCAGAGCCTTCAATCTTGTGGTTGTTTGGGGCTGGTTTGATCGGTTTTACTGCGCAGTATCGGTCAAGAAAAAAAATCGGTTAATAAAAGAACAACATTGCTGAATGGAAGCTGGTAGTAGGCGAATGGCTCTTAGCGGTGTCGATTTCGACCGAACGAATCAGGGACGATCTCAAGCAGAATAATAAATGTTCAAGGTTTTAAGAGGACAGGACAATGAAATCTAAAACGAATAAATTGGCTGTATTGGGTTCGCTGTTACTGCTGAGTATCAGCGGTGCAGCGATGGCAGTACAGCCGGAAGTAAAAACGGTGCCGTGGGTGGCGACTAACCCATTAATCCCTCATGATACTTGGTCGGGAAAAAGTATCTCCCTTAAAGGGACTGCTAACGTTCAGGGGGCGAATTTTACGTATTCCTGGGATTTTGGTGACGGTTCGCCTACGTCTGACGGTATCGTCAGCAATCAATATAACATCGGTGTCAGTCATACCTATACTGGCAGCGCGGGAGATATCTTCACAGCTCGGTTAACAGTAGAGGACACTAATACCGGCGAGTCCGATAGCGAGATTTATCTGGTGCAGATTCAGGCACAGTCTCTAGACGTTGAGGTGAATGTCGCCATTGATGAAGGTCTTTGGTATTTACATAGAACCATGCGTCGTTTTGATCTTGCCGGTCCGCCTGCGCAGCAAGCGGGTGATTGGGATCAGGGTACCAGTTGTGGTTCGTTTTGTGCCTCTTCAACTTGGCATGCTGTCACGCCCGCCAACGTAACGGCTTTTTTTGTTAACGGTCATTTAGAAACTGGTGCGGTGACAAACCCTTATACCGAGACAGTGCAACGTGCGATGAAAATGGTCTTCGAAAATCTACAGGTTTCGACCATACCGACTTCGCAAACTAATGGACTAGGGACATTTAACCCCGATGCAAATGGTAATACTCAAGGTATTGAAATAAATCAATCTGATGATTTTTATCAAGGCGGTACGTTTATTGATGCGATCGTTGCGAGCGGAACCCCGGCGGCATTGGCGACTACAGGGCCCGCGGCTGGCAGAACATATGCCGATATTGTTCAGGATATGGTGGATTTCTATAGTTACTGCCAATACGATACCACAGGCGGAGGTGGATGGAGATACAGCTGTAATCAATTTCCAGATGGTTCGGCTGCGCAGTGGGCCGCTATCGGTATGATTGCTGCAGAGCGTCAGTTTGGTGCGATCATTCCTCAAATAGTGAAAGACTGGAACCGCGTCTGGATTGATACTTCACATAATGAAACAACCGGGGTTGCTGGTTACACCAGTACAAGTCCAATTTGGGGGCCCTACGCGACTACGCCTTCAGCGATGGTGCAAATGGTCATGGACGGTATCGGTCGCGGAGATGCGACTGGATGGTGGGATATTTCCGAAACCTACTTGCGTAACAACTTTGCTAATGCCGGAACGAGCTATAGTAACAATATTAAAAACTACTATTACGGGTTGTTTTCATTTACCAAGTCCATGTTGCTGCATGATGCAAATGGTGATGGTATTGCCGAGCCGCTTTCGTTGCTGCAGTCGTCTACTGCCGGTGTGACGCCGATTGATTGGTACAGTGCACAAGTAAGCCAAGGCGATCCGACTGACGGAGTGGCGAGAACGCTGGTTGATGATCAACACCCTAGCGGTTATTGGTACGCTCATAATGCCTCAAGTACGCAATATCCGTTCGAAACCGCTTGGGCGATTATCATGTTGAACAGAACGGTATTTGCTTCCGGTGTGCCTGTTGCAGTCGCGCAAGCGTTGCCTAATCCCGCTGTCGCTGGTCAGGTCATCGTGTTGGACGGCTCAACATCGTTCAGCCAAGACCCTAGCAAGTCCATCGATTCCTGGGAATGGGATTTGGATAACGACGGCGCGTTCGACGACGCCACAGGTCCGACAACGACAATCAGTTTTCCTGTGGTAGGTGATTATCCGATCGGTTTACGGGTCACTGATAACGGTTCGCCCGAATTGCACGATGATGCGATTATCATCGTGAAAGTTTCGACGCCTCCGTTGGCTCCGACAGCCGATCCTGATGGACCTTATGTATTTTGTCCGCAATCCCAACCTTGGTTCTTAGACGGAACCGGTTCGGTTAACCCGGATGAAGGCTTAAGCGAACCCGGTCAGCCAGGCGACACGATTCAAACCTACGCTTGGGATTTGGATGGTGATAATGTTTACGATGATGCAATAGGTGCTCAACCGGACGTGACTGCTTTCTTCACCGCTTTAGGTATCGGCGATTATCTGATCAAACTCAAAGTGACCGATACAACAGCGACGTCTTTCCCAAGCAGTACTCTCGGGGATTTGAGCGATACCGCATCGACACAGGTCAGTGTCAAAGACGCAGCAGATCCTGCATGTGCTTGTATCGATGATTTGGTTGCGCGTGCTAAGAGCGGTAAAGTGCAGTTGGTTTGGACCGCTACCGGTGACGATCACTATAACGTGTACCGCAGTACAGTTGCCGGTGGACCGTATGCATTAATCGCTTCAACGACATCCACTTATTCGACCTATTTGGATACAGGATTAGTGGACGGAACAACGTATTACTACGTAGTACGTCCGGCTGCGCTCAACGGTAATGAACTTTGCCAGTCTAACGAGGCGAGCGCAACGCCGACAGCACGGGTTCGCAGCAGATAATTACTTCTATAAAGAAGTCATTTAGCTGTTCCATCAACAAGAGGGCTTCTCCTTTCCGGGAGGAGCCCTTTATTGTGTTTGAGGAAATCGTTATGAAGGGAAAGTATGTACTGATTCTACTCCTCGGCTATGTTTTTTCGGGTATCGCGTATGCTGAAGAGACGGCTTTCTGGTTAACAGGCATTATCAAGACCGATAAAGTAAAGATCGCGCTGGTAGAGTTTCGTAACGGGAAACATGGATATTTTCGGGAGGGAGACGATTTTGGCGGTGGCAAGTTGCTGGAAATTTCTGATGATTGGATGAAGATAGAATTTCCGACGGGAAAGACGAGTACTTTCTATTTGAACGGTGCGTCGTTACCGCAAGGGCAATTTTCTAGTTCTAATGAACACGAGACGGTAACTTTGGAAGTTGGGCCCGACTATGCTCGTGCTGAGTTGGCTAAAGCTCTAAAAAAGGAATCGGCAGACAAAAAAGGAAGGTTGGCTCAAGATGTCAATCGTATTTTAGGAGTTCCGGCACAGGCTAAAATAGAGTTAGTGGACGGGCAGCCTTTCAATTCTGCTCAAATGTTGGTGGAGTTGTTACAAGGTTCGCTGAACAATGGGGGAGGGATCCTTTTATCCGTTTCCGGAATGCCAAATGGCGCAGACACGATTTATTTGATGGCTCATCCGGATCCCTAATAAATTGAATATGCGTTGTTTTTGTGAAGACTCTACATTCTCGGTTATCGTAAAAGATGGATCGCAGTTAGGCAAATTTGATTAAGCCTATGCCCCGCACTCTTTTTCCGATGACATGCGGTGATGTATCAGTGCGTATTTTCTATTACAGCCTAGCAACAGAGAAGCGCGGTAGCGCCCTTTAAGTATAGGCGGCTGAGCGTTCTTTTAATCCGTTCCACATCGTCTGGAATCACATTCATGAGTAAAGTAGTTACTGGCAATAAGTCCGCCGCGGAATTAGCGTATTTGATTCCGTTATCATTGATTGGTGTTTTAATCGGATTAAGCCTTTTGCCACGAATAGCTTATAACGATGGTTTGTTCAATACCCATCTCATAGTCATTTCTTTTTTGCTGGTATGGTTTATTGGTTTACAAGTTCGCCTGGGACGTCATCGTGAACCATTTAAATTTGTTTTTAACATTGTCCCTTCACATTACGTGCAGGGTTTAATCCAAATCACCATATTTATCTATTGGAGTTGGTATTGGGAGCTTATTAGCCATAATAGTGTTTTAATTATTAGTCAGCTGCTGTTTGCCTATCTGTTTGATGCATTACTGCACTGGTCCAGAAAAAAAGTTTGGCGATTTGGATTTGGACCTTTTCCAATTACTTTAAGCACCAATTTATTTCTTTGCTTCAAAGATGAATGGTTTTACCTTCAGTTTTTGGTGATAGCTTTCGGTTTGGTAGTTAAAGAATTTGTGACCTGGCAGCGGGATGGCCGTCGAGTGCACATATTTAATCCATCAGCGATCACTTTGTTTATGTTTTCCGTTGTTCTTATCTTTACGGACAACACCAATTTGACGTGGGCTGAGGAAATAGCTACGCGGCTGAACGATCCCCAATACATTTATAGTTATATCTTTTTCGTTGGCTTGATTGTGCAATATCTGTTTGGTGTTACGTTGGTAACGCTATTTGCGGGCGTGGCGCTTTTTCTCGCTAATATTATTTATACCTCTGCCACCGGTGTTTATTGGTTTTTGGATTCCGGAATACCCATCGCGGTTTTTCTAGGGATGCATTTGCTTGTGACTGATCCGGCAACATCTCCTAAAAAAAATTTGGGGAAGGCTATGTTTGGCGCATTATATGGTTTGGGGGTATTCGGTTTATATGGTTTATTAGGTTTACTAGAGAAACCTACCTTTTACGATAAGTTGTTATGCGTTCCTTTATTAAACTTGTTCGTTAGGTTTTTTGACCAAATAGGCGCACCGAACTCTTTATTGGGCAGAATATTACAGAAATCCGTTCCGGAATTTTGTTTACGATTGAATAGCAGACAATTGAATCGTGTTTTTATGTTTATCTGGATTATTCTGTTTATATTAATGTATCAGACAAATATCGTCGGTACAGATCATCCAGGTCGTTCGATAACATTTTGGCAAAAGGCTTGTAGCAACGATAATGCGAAGGCTTGTAAAAGTCTGAGTACTATTTATTTTACAAAATGTTATACCGGCAATGCTCAACAATGCAGTGCGCTTGCAGATTTGTACCGAAAGAACATTGATTTTGGTCAGAGTGAGTTAGACGCAATTCAGGCGCAGGCTGCTGCTTGTGATTTTGGGTCTTTTTCTGATTGTAATCGTTTTGTTCAACTTTACGACAATAAAGCACGGATGTTATTGCTTGAATCATGCGATGAAAATGGCAAGCCACTCAGTTGTTATGTGTATGCAAGCGCAATTATGAAGAGGCTCGATAAACATAATAATATTGAAACAGGTTTAAGTTATTTCATCAAAGGGTGCGAAAAAGGATTGGCGGTTAGCTGTGTGGTGTCAGGTTATTTGCATTTAAATGAAAAATACCAAAATTTGACACTTGCTAAAAGCCATTTTCTTAAGGCATGTAACCACAGCAATGGCTTAGCTTGTTACACCCTCAGCAAACTCAATAATAACCAAACTGACCAGCATGCTGCGGAGTGGTATCGCACAAAAGCCTGTTTATTTGGCATAAAAGAAGCTTGTCAACATACGGACTAAAATATCAAAACTACCAAGTAATTTTTCATATTATTTTCTCGGAATTAAAATATATTGGATTTGACACAAGCGGTTGATACTTATTCATACATGGAATTTCAACAATCATAAGCTCGCTGTGATTTGAAAATTATCGAAATAGCGTAGAGTGCCGAGTTTGGTCTGGAATTGATCTAGTTTACTGAAAAATACGTTGCACGCTGTCTTATTAAACAGAGAGAAAGTGTCACACTTGCGACTGTACAGAATCGTATTCTTGAACAGCTTCTAGTGCCGTTCAATCAAATTCAGATCGTGCGAATTTCGATCAAAACAACCCAGTGACTGAAGTTATTTACCAGGCGCCGAATCATTTAGCTGATTAATCTGACAATAACTGATTTATTTTACCCAGCTGTTTTTGGTGTGTAGAAAATGTTTTTTGATCAATGTGTTGAGCGAAGTCATTTGAGTCCGCTGGGTGGCGAAATGCTTGTTACTACCAATCAGCAGCGGATGTTGGCTGCTGTCATCTGATGCGGGACGGCGTCCGTGTGTCCCTTTGACCAGTTCGGCTTGTAACGGAATTACGTCCATTAGCATTCTGAAACCAAGTTTTTTTCTTAATAAATTCAGGGCAATCTTGAATTGAGGAATTTTTAAAGAGGGATCGATAAAAAGCTCGACAGGATCGTAACCCGGTTTCCGGTGTATATCTACGGTTCTGGCGAAATCCGGCGCGAGTCGTTCGTCTAACCAGTAGTAATAACTAAACCAGTGATTTTGTGCGGCGACAGCGACCAGTTCGCCGGAGCGCGGATGGTCAATGCCCCATTGTTTTTTTTCTTCTTCACCCAACAGGAATTCGATACCGTCGATCTTGTCAAGTAACTGCCTGACCCGCTCGATATCACGATAGTCCTTAATATAGATGTGTGCAACCTGATGGTCGGCCACGGCAAAAGCACGTGAAGCACCGCAATCCAGCATTTCCCAATCCAGCGTTTTCCGGACGGAGATAAATCCGTGTTCCCGCAATATTTGATTGATATGGACAACGTCATCCGCCCTTTCTATGCCGTATTCGGAGACGACGATGATATCGCCATGCTGTTCTTTGGCCGCAGAAATGAGTTGCCCTGCGACGGCGTCGATTTGCTTAACATCTTGCCAGATATCAGGATGGTCCGGACCTAGGCGTTGCAGGTTATAGTCCAGATGGGGCAAATAAACGAATTCCAAATCGGGTTTTTGTTGTTGGAATACATGGATAGCAGCGTCCGCGATCCATTGCGAGGATTGAATGTCGGCCTTCGGTCCCCAGAAATTAAAGAATGGAAACATCCCTAGAGCATTTTCAAGCTCTTCAGATAGATTGCTCGGATGCGAATAAATTGCGGGAATTTTCCGTCCGTCCGCCGGATAAATGGGTCTGGGGGTAACGGAATAATCGACATTGGCATACATGTTGTACCACCAAAACATTTGAGCACAACGGATATCGGAATATGTTTTTTTTAGACTATCCCAAACTTGTTCTTGTTGGACTAAATGATTGGACTGTTTCCAGAAGCCGATTTCAGCCAGATCTCGAAAATACCAGCCATTACCGACAATTCCATGTTCGCGCGGCTGGGTACCGGTTAGCATGGAAGCTTGAGCTGAACAGGTGACTGCAGGAAAGACGCCCTCCAAGTGAGCCAAATAACCTTCGTCGATCAGAGAATTAAGATTGGGTGTATGCTCACCCAGCAGTGCAGGAGTCAAACCTACGATGTTGATGACGATGAGCGGACGATGAGAAAAATTAGGCGTTGTCATTTTCGCTGATTAGGTTTTTTTCCCGCATGGCTTTTTCGAGCCAGATTAATTCTGTTGCCAGTCCGTCAACCAGTGAAGCATCGCTGTCGGGCCTGACAGATTTGGGTAGAACCTGCCAAGTATAGGTTTCGACTTCAAGATGCGGACGGCATTGCGGATGTGATTTTAAAAAATCCAATACTTCGCCGATTGCCTTTTGTGTCGTTGTTAGCGCTTCATCGACCAAAGTCTCTGCTTGAACCGGAACGTGAAAATGGACGCGCCATTTAGAAGTATTGGGAAATCCTTGATTCTCGAGAGCGGTGCTTAGGTCGAGGCTGGAATAAAGCTGATTCCGATGTCGAGTTCGAACTTGATGCAAATATTTAGGTTCCGCAAATTGCCGCATCAACGACTGAGAGTGTTCCGTTGCAGGCTGACTTATCTCCAGGGCGCTGGAAATTTGTATTTTCCCGATCGTGATGTCAGCTGCCAGAAATCGTTCGAGAGAATCGGAAATATCCTCAAACATGACTGCTTGATGGCAGATATCAAAACAAATTCCCAAGTGACGCTGAAGGACAATTTGTTGGATGCCTAACTGTTTGGCTTTGGCGGATAATGATTGTTGAAAAAAAGAAATGGTTTCGTCGGTAGATTCTAGGACGCAATCGGGTTCCATCTCTAGACAGAGTCGGATCGATTTTCCTGTCCGGTTTCTAAGTTGCGATAACTTGAATGCGGTAACACAAAGCGCCTCAAGCGCCTTGTCGTGCTTCTCTGCGGACCAACGGTGCCTGAATCCCAGCGGTAGAGTGGATATGGTTCCTTCGATAGTATGTTCAGGCAAACAAAAGGCGAGAATTTCAGCCAGTTTTACCGTGTAATCGTGTCGAGCGGGGTCGCTCCAATCCGGAGAATATACACGCTCTTTCACGATATCGGCATGGAACGCGTCATACGGGAAGCCGTTTAGCGTCAGTAAGTATATGCCGTTTTGTGCTAATAATTCCTTTAAAAACCTCATTTTTTTAAGGGAAGAAGTAAAGGCACGACAGGTTGCAACGTTAAGCCACAATCCGGCGCTCATAGTTTGAAGTTGACGTTTTCGCCTTACTCCGGCAATTAAACCGGTAATAGCGTTGACCAAATCATGTTCGGATTGCAAGGCATGCACATTGCTACAATAGCACAGGTCCTGTCGGCGCCAGTTTTTTATCGACCTTTCTGTAGTCACTGAATAACGGGAGTTTGTCCGCGTAACACCGAATTATCTTCCCATAGCTGCTGCTGATCGATCTTTAAGGGTGTTAATATTTCCTCGATGGAGATGCGGCCGCTTTGAGCGTAATATTCGATCGGGTTGGTGAATAATACCTGTTCGACATCTTTTTCAGTAAAACCGGCGTCCAACATGGCCTGGCCGGTCTTAGGAACTTTTAGAGGATCGCTTTTTCCCCAGTCAGCTGCGCTATTGACGACCATCTTTTCTAAACCGTATTGCTTAAGCAATGCAACCATTCGAGTTTCGCTCATTTTTGTTTCGGGGTAAACCGAGTGTCCGCGCCAGCAGCCCGAGTCTAGAACTAGAGGTAATGTAACTTCGTTCAAGTGATCCATCAAAACCAGTTCCGTGTCGATGCCAACTTCCTTAACCAAGGCTAAGCTTCGCTCGGTGCCGGTTTTCTTATCCCGGTGGGGAGTATGAATTAGGGCCGGAAGATTTAATTCCTTGGCCAGTTCAAGTTGTTCGGCGAAGAAACGTTCTTCCGCATCGGTAATATCGTCGTAACCAATTTCACCGACTGCAACAACTTTATCTTTGGCACAAAAGCGAGGCATGAATTTCATTACTTCCTCGGCCATCGCAATATTGTTGGCTTCTTTAGGATTTAAGCCGATGGTGCAATAATGATGAATGCCGAACTGGCTGGCACGAAAAGTTTCCCAACCGATTAATGAGTTGAAATAATCGATAAACGAAGCGGCTTGTGTGCGATGTTGTCCAAGCCAGAAAGCTGGTTCCACCAGGCCGATAATTCCGGCGGCCGCCATATTTTCATAGTCATCGGTGGTGCGGGCTAGCATGTGAATATGGGGATCGAAAAATTTCATGATAGTTACCTTAGTGTTCGCGGTTAGTGAAGCATAACCAAATTATACGCCTGTCGAAGGGTTATCACATAAAATGCGTTCGGAATATTCCCTAGACGCTTTTCGTTGCAACGGGCTAGGCCGAGTTATTTTCCTTAAGCAGAGCGATAATTCTAGGGTCTTTCTCATTATGGCGGAGTTTCTCTAGAAATTGTAATCGCTTGGGTGATAATGGCTTTTGTTGTAGTAATGCTTTGGCTGCGTAATAGCGCTGTTCGGTGGACTCATCAGTGAGATGATCCAGTATCAAGTCTTCGCCTTGAGGACCGGCGAAAGGTTCATAAGCCAGCCAAATGTCGGCGGGAATGTGACGGTCGGCAGCCACCCGTTCGTCGATATAATCCTTGCACATTTGCGAGAGCTCAGGGTTCGCGCGTTGCTGTAGACCGACGACCGGAGCGATGGCGACCCCCATGAATAATGCTTTCAATACCAATTGGTTGAATTCGTGCTCGGTGAAATAGACGGCGGGGTAGGGATTATATTGAGCTAATGAGGCGAATAAAGGTTTACTGTTCGTTCGACTGACCTCACGGGTAAAGAATTTATAAGATTCTGCATCGTCGAACAGTATCAATATACGAATGAGGGTGGCGATTTCACTTTCATCGCCTTGTTGGAAATAATTTCGGATAATGTCGGGCGTTTGTGCCGGATTTGATAATGCTGCTTGCAGAATCATTAGGGCGCGGCTGGCATCTGTCCGGTTCCAGTGATGCAACGGGAGGCTGACATCATTTTCCAGTTGTAATGAAGTATTTACGTCGGTAAAAGGTTTTTCTCCTATCGTTCTCCGGGCTGAGGCCGAATAGCTAAGTAAGTCATTAATTAAATCTTGGCTGCCGGCAACTTTAACGAGTGCGGACTCCAGCCATTGAAGTTGGCTCGGATTCAGAGAGGGGGTTAATGCCGATTTTATTTTTCGGAAAGCGTTTTCTAACATGTTGGCCTCAAGCAATGCTAGGTTTGAGTCGATGTCATGTCACCCTCATTGAACGGGCTAATAGCCAGCTTGGTAACAGTAATAACAATATCACAATAGCATAGTTGAACGTTGAATTGGCGAGCGTCATGACTGCATCCAAAGGAACGATGCCGATGACGAGCATTTTTATGGTTTTTTGAATTTGGTGAGGAGAAAAATTCATATAGGTTCGATAAAGACGACTCAGGATTAACAACAACAAGGCTAACAGAATCCCATTTAACGCTGGTTGTGGAAAATCATGGCCTATTCGGAGCCAGGAAATGCAAAAGGCGGTAAATATTATGCCAACACCTGTGACGGCGACAAAGGAGCGTTTTGCGGCGGTTGTTTCAACCGTGCTTAAAAGGGTTAAGGCGCAGACATAAATAAATATAGGTAGGGCAAGTATAAATAACTCGGAAGACAGTGCGGCAACGGAGAGCCCTAATAGCCAGTTAACATAACGGCAACCTCCCATGACAAAAACGCCGTAGGGCGTATTTTTCGCATGAGCGTTATACAGAACAATCAGAAATGCCAATAAGCTAGCAAGCAAAAACTGTGTAATGCCGGCAAGTATCGTCAATAGCAATCCTGCCGCTAAGAAACCCCAACCTAACCGCCAGGCTGTTGAAAGAGCAATACTGCCGGATGGAAGAGGGCGGTGCGGACGTTCTGATGCATCTTCTTGGTAGTCGAAACAGTCATTAAGTACCATGCCGGCCAAGTATAAAAAGGCTGAAACGAATAATAATATTATCAGCAACTCCCATTGGACATCGCCTTGGGTTGCAATCAGATGGGCGGCAAGAATATTCGATAGGGCGGTAAAAACGGCCGGAATCCGCATTAATTGAAGATAAGAGATTAATCGTTTAGTCATCAATCGCCAGTTCTTTCAGCAATACGGCAAGATAATCAATGGCTTTTTTACCGACTTCGATAGGTTGGTCGGGAAAACTGTAGAGTTCGACAGTCAGAAAACCCTGATAGTTTATGCGGCTTAAACTTTTTAGGTAGCGGGAGAATGAAATATCACCTTCGCCGGGAGGTAAATGGAAATGCTTCATGTTCTTGATGTCTTCGATATGAACATTCCAGATTCGTTCCGAAAGTGATTGGATCGTCGTTTCGGGAACCTCCAGATTGAGATACGAGTGACCTATATCCAAGTTAACGCCTAGCAATTCGGAGTCGACTCGGTGAATGATTTCCAGTACTTCCTCCGCTCTTTCCACGATGAGTCCGGGTTCGTATTCAATGCCGATTTTGATGTTATAGCGATGAGCTTGTTCGCAGATCTTTTTTAAGCTATCAGTGAAATTTCTGTTAGCGGCTTCGGGTAGACAGCCGGGAGTTGGATGTCCTGACGTCACACTAATGCATGGGGCTCCGATTTTATGGGCCAGCTGTATTACGTCGATAATAATGTTTTCGCGAATTTTGCGGACTTCAGCATCTTTATTGGTGAGGGACGGTTCAAAAACGTTTTCCGGAGGCGGCGATGAAAAGTAGCTGTTTGCAGTATTGGCGTTTAAGTTACTGATTTTCAAATTGCGTTCTAGTAACGTCAATTTGACATTTTCAATGTTCTCTTCGGAGACATCATCGGGGTACCAGTGAGGTTTTTCGCAAAGGATTTCTACGCCCCTATAACCAAGATCGGCAATTTGGTTAAGCGATGTTATTAAATCGCTTTTAGTAAAGGCGTTAGTACTATAGGCAAGTTGCATATTGACCGTTGACAAGCAAAAAGCTTAACGCTTTGATCGATAATGGGCTGAATAGCTTGAATTTAACGTGTAAATTGAGGCTGATTAATTATGATTAAAGAGCCTTTGAAATACTGGCTTAGGTGAAAATTACAGGTTTTATGGCTTTGACTGATAATCGGTTTCACTGCTTGGGTTGCCGTATTTCGGCAGTTCAAGTTCCTTAGTTAAATCCCAGTCGGAAAAAGGGAAAGGCATTTTTTCGGTGTTATAAGTCAGGAACATCAGGATGTGGTATAGGTAGGCGGCTAAATTGCTACCGAAGCTCAAGATGTTTTGATTGCATTTTCCTGTCAACAAGGTCGATGCAACTTGCAGCAGGATCACGGCCCAAAGCAGGATTCTGACCAGTCCTACGATGACTGTGTAAATCAGCATGAATAAAATACGTTTCCAAGTACCGGGCTTTTTCAAATTCTCGTTGATTTGTTCCTGCATGATCTTAACCCCTGTTCATGATGTCGCGTAAATCTAGGGCGGCCGCATTAGCCCGTGCAATATAATTCGCCATGGATAGCGAATAGTTGGCGAATACTCCGAATCCGTCACCGTTCAATACCATCGGGCTTAAAGTCGGCGTTAACGCGTTTTCCAAGGCATGAATCATGATGTCAACCGTATTCATCGCGCGCTTGTCGAGCAAAATATCAGCGAAGTCATGTTTAACGGCTTGTAGAATATGCAACAAGGCCCAGCTGGCGCCGCGGGCTTCATAAAACACATCATCGATTTCGAGCCATGGAGTCTGTCCCAAAGTCGGCTTGTTCAGGTTGACTGGGTCGGTAGGCGCTCCGTGGGCAGCGCCGGCAAACTGGTCCGTGCTGGCTGCCAGTCGGGTGGATAGCCCCCCCAGCCGCTTAATCACGATTTCGATATATTGCCATAAGTTGTCGGCACGGGAGTAAAATTGTGCCGTTTTTCTTGCATTCGGGTCCTGTAGTCGGGACATATAGTCATGCAGAGAATCGATCCCTTTCTGATATTCCGATTCGGTGGACGGTAAAGCCCAGGAATTGCGCTCATAATAAAAATAAGGTTCGGCTTTGGCCAGGTCGGCGTCTTCCGCAGACTGGGATTGGTCACGGGCAAAATGATTACGTAAAGCGGTAGTGGCGTCCCGCAACATGATCAGAGCGCCGTGTTCCCAGTTTTGAATATTATCCAGTAAGACTCCGGGGGGGGCGACGTCGTTGGAAATATAACCGCCGGGTTTATACATTAACACTTCGGCAATATGGGCGAGCGTATTGGTATAGACATAGCCTACCGGCATTTGGTCGGTATGCGTGACTTCCATGCGCTTGATCGCTTCCTCCTGAACGTTAAAACTCGCAGGCTCGCGCCCCCACCATTCACCCAGAATAATAAGAACAAGAAGAACAACCCCTAAAAAAGTGCCAAAGGCCCATAAAATTCCCTTCGACTTAGCATCTTCATGAGCTGATTGATTGTCTGACATTCTGATTTATCCCGCGCTTGAAGTGGAAGAGCAAAAGTAAATGCAAAGATTTTCTTCTAAAAATGAGTGCATGGTAGCATGTTTTTAATTTATTTCGCTATATTCAAAGCATTACTGTGATTTTTTGCGAGCGCGCGGATGGGTTTGATCGTAAACTGCGGCTAAATGTTGAAAATCGAGGTGAGTATAGATTTGGGTAGTGCTGATATTGCTATGTCCTAATAGTTCTTGTACCGCTCTTATGTCGCCGCTGGATTCGAGCAAATGACTGGCAAAGGAGTGCCTGAGCATATGCGGATGCACATGTTCCGGTAGGCCGATTTTTTGGCACCAGTTTGCTAATCTCAATTCAATGCTGCGTTGGCTAAGCCGCGTTCCGCGCGAGGAGACAAATAACGCGGGGATACCGCTGTCAGGGCGATGCTCCAACCATTTTAGTAGCGCTTTCGCGGCTTTGCTACCGATCGGCAAGTCGCGTTGCTTACCTCCTTTACCGAAACGCACGCGCAACGTTCTGTTGTCACAATCGATATCGGCTAGGTCCAATCCGCTCAATTCGCTCAGACGCAGTCCCGAGGAATAAAATAATTCAAAAATTGCAAGATCGCGCACTTCGATGATTGATTCGCTGTTTTGATCCAGCATGCCGCTGATTTGGTCCACGTTTAAGGTTTTCGGCAACTTGCGAGCTTGTTTTGGCGCTTGAATTTGCTTGGCAGGATTGAGGACGGCCAGTTTTTGTTTGAGCAGATAATTATAAAAGCTACGTATAGAAGAGAGTTCCCTTTGCAGGGTCTTACTGCCGATGCCGTTGCGATGGCGGATGGCGATATATTGACGGATATCGGTCGCTTGCAGGTCTGTCCATTGACTCAACTGCCGGGTATTGCAAAATGTTTGCAATCGTTCCAAGTCACGGCGGTAGTTACTGACGGTATGAGGCGAGGAGCGTTTTTCAACAAGCAATGCCTTTAAGTAGGATTGCAAAACGCCATTCGCATTTTCATGCATGGTTATCCGTCCAGCAGTGAAATTAATCGGGTGCCGATGATTTCTCCCATCTGAGTCAGGAACAGATTGCCCATGCTGTAATGAAAACGGGTGTCGTCACGACTGCCAATCGCCAATAGGCCTTCAAGTTTAGTGAATACCATTGGAATGATTGCACAAGATTTGACCTCGCCGGCCGATTCGCCAAACAGGAAGTGCGCTTGAGCCAGTGTTAAACGGCCGCATTTCGGTTGGTTGTTGTCGAGCTCCTGGGAAAAATGTTTTAGGTCGCTATCGTTCGGAGCGACGGCCAAGTTGCCGATGGATTCGTCATTTCTATCGGTAATAATTTTGATTGCAACAAAATCGGTCAAGAAGCATTCTGAAAGCACCTGACTGAGATTAGTCATGACTTGATCCAGCGTTTTGGCTTCTAGCATCGCTAAGGTCAGTTCGTGCATCCGGTTGAATGCGGTGTCGTTCTCTCGGGCGATTTCTATCAGTGCGCCGAGCTGACTTTCCAGTTCCTGATGTTTGGTCCGAAAAATTTCCAACTGTTTGGAAATGAGGGAAACTGCCTCGCCGCTGGGATGAGGAATACTGAGGTTTTCCAGCAGATCCAGATGGTCATGAAAGAATTCCGGGTGATGGTGAAGGTAATCTTCAACCTGATTTTCGCTGATTGTCGATTGTTGGTCTGTCATAGTTGGATTTGTCCTTCGAATACTGATACTGCGGGACCGGTCATGAGCACCGGCTGGCCTCGGCCGGACCAGTGGATATGCAATTTTCCGCCCGGCAGTTCGACACTGACGTCATGATCCAGCAGTTTTTGCTCTATACCAATTACCACCGCGGCGCAGGCACCGCTGCCGCAGGCGAGCGTTTCCGCTGCTCCACGTTCATAAACGCGGAGTTTGATATGGCGTCTGTCTACGATTTGCATAAATCCAATATTAGCCCGTTCTGGAAAAAACGCATGATTTTCCAGTGCAGCCCCCAATTCGGCCACCGGTGCGGTGCGTATGTCATTGACCTGCAACACTGCGTGAGGATTGCCCATCGAAACCGCTCCAAACGCTTTTTCGCTGTCGTTGATTTCGACGCTGTAAAAACGTGATTCTTCTTGCGCTTGTATGGGAATCGACTTGGGGTCGTGTCGGGGAATGCCCATATTAACAGTGATTAAGCCATTCTCATCCAATGTCAGCAACAATTGTCCGGCATTGGTATCGACGGTAATTTCGGTTTTCTCGGTGAGCTTTTTGTCGTGGACAAAACGGGCAAAACAACGCGCGCCGTTGCCGCATTGAGAAACTTCGCCACCGTCGGCATTGAAAATTCGGTATTTGAAATCTGCATTGGGGCTGGCGGGTTTTTCCACCAATAATAATTGATCGAATCCAATGCCGAAATGGCGGTCGGCCAGATTGTTTATTTGTTCTGGGGTCAGCGTAAATTTCTGACTGATGCCGTCGATTACGACAAAGTCGTTGCCCAGTCCATGCATTTTGGTGAAACGTATCATTGACTTATCCGCATTGATCATTATGTCAGGGTAGCAGGTGCTCTCCGGCCCAGAGTTGAGGAATCGTTTCGCGTGAACGGACCAGATACGAATTTGATCCGTCAACCATGATTTCAGCGGCGCGCGGACGAGAGTTGTAATTGGAGCTCATCGTAAAGCCGTAAGCGCCGGAGGAGCGAATCGCCAACAGTTCGCCTTCCGTCAGCGGCAAGCGGCGGTTCTTGCCGAGAAAGTCGCCAGTTTCGCACACGGGACCGACAATATCCCAAGTCAACGGTTCGGCTGAAGATGATTCATCGACAGGAATAATATTCTGCCAAGCGTTGTACAAAGACGGTCGAACCAGATCATTCATAGCAGCATCGACGATCGCGAAATTTTTTTCGGCGGTTTGTTTCAAATATTCCACTTTTGTCACCAAAATACCGGCATTTCCGGCAATCGCCCGACCTGGTTCCAGAAGAATCTCGAAATTACGATCCGCCAATATATCCAAGAGTGCGGATACATACTCGGAAGGTTGCGGCGGTTGTTCGTCTTTGTAGCAAATGCCTAAGCCGCCGCCCAGATCGAGATGATGCAGGCGAATACCTTCGGCCTGCAGGGCATCGACCAAGGTTAAGACTCGATCCAACGCGTCCAGAAACGGTCGGGTGTCGGTGAGTTGGGAACCGATATGGCAGTCAATGCCGGTTATTTCGATATTGGGCATCTCTGCCGCTCGTCGATATTCCCGCTGAGCTTGCTCGATATCGATTCCGAATTTGTTTTCTTTTAAGCCGGTCGAAATATAAGGGTGGGTTTTGGCATCGACATCGGGATTGACTCGGAATGAAACCGGGGCGACAACTCCCAGTTCCCCGGCTAGACGATTGATGCGGTCCAATTCTCCCGCCACTTCAATGTTAAAACAGCGGATACCGGTTTTTAATGCCGCCAGAATCTCATCTTCCCGCTTGCCGACGCCGGAAAATACAATTTTGTCGGCACTGCCTCCGGCAGCCAACACCCTTTCCATTTCTCCCTGGGAAACGATATCAAATCCCGAGCCCATGCGGGCCAGTACGTTTAGAATCGCAAGATTGGAGTTGGCCTTGACGGCATAGCAAATCAGATGAGGATGACCGTCAAAGGCTTGGTCAAACGCTTGCCAGTGACGTTCCAACGTAGCCCGGGAGTATATATAACAAGGTGTGCCGTACTGGGCGGCGATAGCTGCGACGGCGACATCTTCGGCATGTAACTGGTGATGACGGTAATTAAAATAATCCATAGTTATTGTTTTTCTTCGTCAGGTACGTAAATGGGCGGTTCTTCATCGGGCAGGTAAAGAGGGCCGGTTTGCCCGCAAGCTTGCAGAAGAAGCCCTAAGCCGACAATGAGCAAAATATTTTTTAAATTCATAAGGAATCACGGTAAATGACTGAGGGCAACCAAGTCGCCAATTGCGGCCAGAATGCCAAAATTCCGAGCATTAGTAGCTGGATGCCGATAAACGGTATGACGCCACGGTAGATCTGTCCGCTACTAATTTCAACCGGTGCTACGCCGCGGAGATAAAACAAAGCGAAGCCGAAAGGTGGGGTCAGAAAAGAGGTTTGCAGATTAATTGCAATCATAATGCCCAACCAAACCGGATCCAGTCCCATTGTCAGCAATACCGGGCCGACAATAGGCACGATCACGAAAGTTATCTCAATGAAGTCCAGTACAAACCCCAGAAAAAACATGACCAACATGACGCTGAACATCGCACCGAATAGGCCGCCGGGGAGGTCGGATAAGAGTCCGATGATCAATTCTTCGCCTTCAAAGCCGCGAAACACCAGGGAAAAAAGTGCGGCACCGATCAGTATCATAAAGACCATGCTGGTTACGCGAGTGGTATTCTGCATGACCTCAAACAAAATTTCCTTGCGCATTTGTTTTTTCAGTGCGGCTAATAATAGGGCACCGGTTGCGCCCACCGACGCGGCTTCCGTCGGTGTAGCCAATCCTCCCATGATCGAGCCGAGTACGGCAAAAATCAGCGTTAACGGCGCCGCCAGACTTTTTGCAATTCGAAGGTAAAAACCTTTTTCTCTGGGTTTGGGGGCAGGGGCAGGCATTGAGTCGGGCGATAGCCACGCGACTGCAATCAGGTAAAGTAAATACAAAATAACCAGACCCAAGCCGGGAAGCAAAGCGCCGGCAAATAAATCACCCACCGAAACCGTTTCCGGCGCGAATACTCCCATCTCCAACTGTGCCTGCTGATAGGCGGTGGAGATAACGTCGCCGAGCAACACCAATACGATCGACGGCGGAATAATCTGGCCTAATGTGCCGGAGGCGCAGATGGTGCCGCAAGCGATTTCGGGGCTATAGCGATTACGCAACATCGTCGGTAGCGAAAGCAGCCCCATGGTGACGACCGTCGCGCCTACGATACCGGTACTGGCCGCCATCAGCATGCCAACCAGAGTTACGGCAAACCCCAGTCCGCCTCGGAGGGTGCCGAAAACTTCGGCCATCGTTTCTAAGAGGTCTTCAGCGATACGCGCTCGCTCCAGCATGACGCCCATAAATACGAATAAGGGAACCGCGATTAGCGTCTGATTGTTCATGATGCCGAATAATCGGTTGGGAAGGGCGCTTAAAAAAGCGGCGTCAAATAATTCAAATTGAATACCGGCGCCAGCGAACAACAAGGCGGTGCCGCTTAACGCAAACGCAACGGGATAGCCGGATAACAGAACGACAAAGACAGCCGCAAACATCCATAATGCCATGGTGTTATCCATTTATTGTTCCTCGCGCGTTTTAGTATTCAAGGCCAACAGTAGATTTTGCAGAAACACGGACAGGCCTTGAAATACCAGTAATACGGCCATGACGATGATGCTGGTTTTCAGTAAAAACACACCCGGTAAGCCTCCCGAGTTAGGTGAACTCTCCATGATCTCCCATGAGTCCGTCACATATTCCCAACTGCTCCAAATGATAAATCCGCAGACCGGGAATAATAGCAGTAAAGTGCCGAAACAATCGATCCAGGCCCGGGTTTTATAGGAAAATCGCTGGTAAAAAATATCGACCCGGACATGTTCATTATGCTTGAAGGTATAGGCCGCGCCGAGCATAAAAACCAGCGCATGCATGTAAGCGACCGATTCCTGCAAAGCGATCCAACCGATATCGAAAGCATATCTTAAGATGACAATGGTAAAAGTGAGCAGAACCATCGCCAATGTCAGCCAGGCGACGGTTTTTCCGATCCATTCATTTATACAATCAATAAAACGGATACAGTATCTGCAGATGGCTAAACTGCTGGACATAAACTCTTCAGAATAGGGAAATTGAGCAATTTTACCTGAAAACGGCGTCAGGCTGCATTTTCCTGTTCGGAATTGTTTTCAGCGGAAGTATTTGCGGAGTAAGTTTGACGTTTTTTTGGTAAAACGAGATAGAGTTCGTTCGCTAAAACGGGGATCATGAATAACAGCATGACAGCCACTGCGTTAAAGCCGGGATTGATAATTTGGGCGAGCCACCACGCCGCTAAGCTACCCCAGATGACACGCATGGGGGTGGGAAGTTTGATCAGTTCCATAAGCGTAATGAATGTGTCGATTTCTATTAGGTTAACAAAACGGCATATTTTCATCGCGGCAGCGTTTAAGATGTCGCAGGTGTTATACCGTAGCAAGAGAAATAACGAACCGTTTCGATGGCACGGTTAGTCGTGAATGGCTACCACTTTGTTTCGTCCGCTGTTTTTCGCCTGGTACATTGCTTTATCGGCAGCGGCGATCAAATCTTGATAGTTTTTGTATTGGGGGTGGTACATGGCAATGCCGATACTAACAGTAATGGCTTGATCGTTAAAACGATGTTTCAAAGCCTGACCTTTTGCTTCAATTTTGTAACGTATTCTTTCGGCATATTGATAGGCGCCCGTGATGCTGCTGTCACGAAGGACGAAGACGAACTCTTCGCCACCGTATCGCCCGACGAAATCACCACTTCGGGAAAGCTCCCTGAGCGTATCCCCGACAATTTTCAATGCATTATCACCGACTTGGTGGCCGCAATTGTCGTTCAGACGTTTGAAATGATCGATGTCCATAAAACCGAAGGCAACCTTAGATAATTGTGTGTTGTTTTCGGTAAAGAGCCTTTCCAGGAAATCGGTTAGCATTCGTTTGTTGGATAATCCGGTCAAAGGGTCCATTATCGCTTTGGACTTTTCCAGTTCGAATTGTTTGGCATTGTGTAAAGCTGAACCGAGCTCACAAGCAATGGGAACGATTTTAGAAAGAGTTTGTTCTGAAAGTGTCGATTTTGATTGGAAGTTATCCGCATACAAGATAGCGGTCAGGCGATTGTTGCGCAAAATAGGAACTGCCAGAAATTCGTTGACGCCGATGTGCTTGAGTAGTTTGTGGTTTTTGTTGAATCGGTTCGAAATAATGGTGGCGTGTTGGGTTCGCAGGCAAGTTAGCAAGTCTCCTCCCAAGGTTTCCACTTTGATTTCAAAAGAATTTTGGGTAAGCGATTGAGGCCAACAATATTTGGCGATCAGACTGCGTTGTCGGGCCGCCATATTAAGCATGAAAACCCGATCAAAAGAAAAGGATTCCTGAATTGCCTTGAGCGTTTGAGGAACGAAAATGTCGGGGTCAAGACTTTGGTGAGGAATGGTCAAACTGGATAAAAAGCCGATTTGTTCGTCTTTTGGCAAATGCGGCGGTTGGGTTTTGTGAAGCGGATCGTAAGCGTTCAGAGTGATCGTACTCTGTACCAGATTGGTCCTCAATTGATTCAAACAAGGGAATGTGAGGGCGTAAAAACGCCCCGTCTCTTGCATTTCCTGATCGACGTGGTTAAGTAAAATTTCCAGATCGATGGCGTTAAAGGCAATATTTTCCAAAACCGAGGTAGATAGACGAGGCGGTCTGCCTAATTTGAATGAACCAATGCCGTGAATCCAGGCTAAATAATTGGCCATCGCGACAATGGCGATTTCTTTTTTATACTCGCAATAAAGTTTATCTTCGCTGTCCGTGGAATGATGATGGGCAACGATCGCGGTGATGATTTCCGGTAATTGCCATTGCTGACATAAAATGAAGCCGATTTGTTCATGGTTGATGCCGTAAAAATCTTCCTCGCTGTTTAATAGTGAGTGTTTGTCAGCGCGGGCGTAATGATCGATGAAATCGCTGTAGCTGATTTTACCGTGGTTTTCCAGAGCCATTTTTCCGATATCGTGAATCAGTCCGGCGGTATAAATTAGATCAGGATCGGGATAAT
This sequence comes from Methylococcaceae bacterium, assembly GCA_050304855.1. Taxonomy (GTDB): domain Bacteria; phylum Pseudomonadota; class Gammaproteobacteria; order Methylococcales; family Methylomonadaceae; genus Methylomarinum. The sequence goes on along the minus strand of JBNLEI010000029.1, from coordinate 6,204 downwards.
TCAATTGAACTGCGATTTCGCGACTGATTGAGGCGACAAAAAGGCAGTGCTGCCAGAAAAAGGCCAAATCGAAGCGGTTTGAGTTACGGTCTTTGATCAGCTTGCTGTAAAACAGCAGATTCAAGGCGGTGTTGCGGATATGGGAAAAACCCAGGATGCTGATGGCGTGTTGTACCGATTTGATTGGTTGAGGAAAATTATATGCGGCGGAATTCACCGTTTTCAGTATTTCAACAGTCAACGAAGGATCGGTCTCGATCACTTTCGCTAAGTCTCTAATATCGGAATTTTCATCGTTGGTTAATTGCAATAATTTAATGGCAGCTTCGGGGATTAGCTGTAATTGCTCCGTTTCCTGGTTCAGGACTTGATTGACTTGGGCCGAAAGCGGACTGATTTCTGATGGTATTGTAATCATTTCGAAAAGGAATTTTTTCTTTTTATTCGGCAACTTTTTACGGAATTTTTCTGTGAAATATTCTGCATATATAGCATAACCAGTCTTTAATGCGAACCGTTATGAACAAACGCCCAAGCTATGTCGGCTCTTGTAATAATTTTTTCCCTTTCCGCATGATAAGATGGGTTAACAGAATAAAGAGAATTATAGGTTATGGATTTAACTCATTGTAGTGCTGGCATGGCTATGGGGAGCGGAAGCTCGAAATCGATTGAAAAAATGTCGGAAATCAATTTACATTTCCAGCTGCCTGAGAATCTTAAGGTGGAGAAATTCATTGAGCGGTTAGGAAAGAAGGTCAGTTTGGAGATTGTCACGCAGCAGTATTGTTTGAAACGGTTTTATGACAGTTTTGACTGGCGGCTCTATAATGCCGGCCTTTTATGTGAGCTGAATCAGTCAAAAACGGATTCGCAACTGAGTTTGAGGGAGTTGAGCGGCGGCCGAGTCATTGCCACTACCCAAATCGAAGAAGTGCCGGCATTTGTTAACGAAGTTTCAGATCAAACGCTTAAGTCAAAATTGGCCCCGCTCCTGGAAATGCGAGCATTACTGTCGTTAACTTCTCAGCCTTATCGGGCTTACCGGATTAATCTTCTGAATAAGGAACGCAAAACGACGGTTCGTTTGCTGATCGAAGACTTTGAGTTGTTGCCTGCGCAGATTTGCATCGGGCCGATCAAAGGATACGATAAAGCGGCAAGGCAGCTCAGCAGGTTATTGGAAAAAAAGTTAGGGCTGAAGCTTGTCAAAAAAAACCTCTTGCAAGCGGCGTTAAAGCTGCAGGGGCGTAAACCTCAAGATTACTCTTCCAAATTGAATATCCAATTGGATCCGCAGATGCGGGCCGATATTTCCTGTAAATATATTTACAGCCATCTGTTGCAGTCGATCAAAGTGAATGAAACGGGTGTTATTGCGGATATTGACAGTGAGTTTCTCCACGATTTCAGAGTGGCGGTCAGAAGAACGCGAGCCGGAATGGGTCAGTTAAAAGAGATATTGCCCGTCAAGGTGACCGGCGATTTTGCCGATTTTTTTGCTTGGCTTGGTCAGATTACCTGCCTGTCGAGGGATCTGGATGTTTACCTGTTGAATTTTGCCGGGTATCAAAAAAGTCTGCCGGCCAATATGCGTAAGGATATCGAACCGTTATATGATTTTATTAAAAGTAAACGGACAAAGGCACAGAAGGAATTAGTCGACAAACTGAAGTCAACGGAATATTTGAGTAAATTGCGGGCGTGGGAAGATTATCTGAAGGAATCGGCACCGAAAAAGCCGACTGAAGCGGATGCCATGACGCCTATTAAAAAGATAGCCGATAAGCGAATCAGGAAAGTGTATCGACGGGTTATCAGGGAAGGTAATGCCATCTCCGATCAATCGCCGGCGGAAGCTTTGCATGACTTACGTAAGACCTGTAAAAAACTACGCTATTTGATGGAGTTTTTCCAAAGTTTATATCCCGAAAAAAAAGTGGATCTTTTGATTAAGGAATTGAAAAAGTTTCAGACGATACTGGGTGACTTCCAGGACTACGAAGTGCAGGAGCAGACGCTGAAAAAATTTGCCGATGAAATGATGGCGGAGCAATCTTCGGCGGATACTTTTATTGCGATGGGTGTGTTGGTGCAAAACCTGCATGAGCAGAAATTACGAGCCCGCCAGGCATTTGCCAGTTGCTTCGAGCGATTTAAGCAAGCAGAAAATCAGGCCGTCTCCGAAGCATTGTTTGCCGGCAAAAATCAGGAGAAATCATGACAGTCATTGCGGCTTACAATATCAAAGGGGGAGTGGGCAAAACTTCGACGGTTGTTAATCTGGCTTATCTTGTAGCCGCCAAAGGCTTCAGTACCTTGCTTTGGGATCTCGATCCACAAGGCGCCAGCTCGTACTATTTTAGGATTAAACCCAAAGTCAAGGGTGGCGGCAAGGCGTTGATTAACGGTGAGCGTGAACTTGAGGACTTGATAAAGGGGAGCGATTTCGATAATTTGGATTTGTTACCTGCTGATTTTTCCTTTCGTAACCTCGATTTAGTGTTGGATGCCCGCAAGAAACCCACCCAGCGGCTACAAAAATTACTGAAGCCGCTGGACAAGGAGTATGATTTCGTCTTTCTTGATTGCCCACCCAATATTTCGCTGCTATCGGAAGCCGTGTTCGAGGCTGCCGATATCCTATTATCGCCGATCATTCCGACGACTTTGTCGATCCGCACGTTGCAGCAGTTGAAAAAACATATCAAGGATAATAAGTTAAAAAACCTAAAGCTGATCCCTTTTTTCTCAATGGCCGATCGTCGAAAAAAGATGCACCGCGATATTATGGATAACTTGGCGCAAGAGCACCCTGAAATGCTGACGACGGTCATTCCCTATGCGAGCGATATCGAAAGAATGGGGCTCGAACGGATGCCGGTCGGCGGTTTTGTCAGGAAAAGCCGTTCAACCGAAGCTTATTTAAAGCTTTGGGAGGAAATCGAAGCCATTCTGGAATAAACAGAATGCGCTAGGTTTTGTCATGATCGATTTTGCGCCGGAGCCTCTATATTGCAGGATACCGACACTAAGGAAATGTCGTCCTGCCCTTGCTGGGATTCTAAATGGGAGAGAATTTTTTGTTTAATTTTTGGCACCCGTTGACCGCGCTCAGTAGTCCGAATTACATCGATTAAGGAATCGGTGCCAAACATTTCACCGGCCGGCGATTCGGCTTCAATCAGGCCGTCCGAATAAGCGATTACCTCACAGTTTTCTTGCCATTGATAGATTTCTGTCGACGCATCAAATGAACTCGGCGACAAGATGCCGATTGCAAGATGCCTTGATTCGAATTGACGCTTGAGTTCTCCGGATTCGTTGACGACCAAAGCTGTTGGGATTCCGCCGTTCCAACATTCCATGAGCCGGTTACTAAAGTCGAAAGCAAACAGTGCTGTCGCTACAAAGCGGTCGGGAGGAAGCATGCTTTTCGCAATAGCGTTCATTTCCGCGGCAATGCTGGACAAAGTAAAGCCTTTGCCACACATCGAGTGAAATATTTTTGCGATAGTGATAGTTGGCAATGCGGCGGATAATCCGTGTCCGGTCGAGTCGGCCAGCATCACAAAGAGTTTGTTTCCGAACCCCTCTGAGGCGGCAATGAGATCGCCGCTGAAATGCCTGTTAGGGCATAACCAATATTGAATGCAGCAATGCTCGATGTTACCCAAGTAGAGCATTTTGTCGATCAGCTGTTTAGCGAGCAATTGCTCTTGCTCCAGTCCCTGATTGATTTGACGTAACTCGGTTGCAGTTTGTAGGTTGGTATTTTGCAGTGATACGATTCGTTCGATCGACTGCAGTTTGGCGTTAAGGATACTCAAGTTAACCGGTTTCGTTAAATAATCGTCGGCTCCAGATTCAAGGCCTATAATGATATCGTCCTCGTCGCTTAAAGCGCTGAGTATGATAATGGGGATCCATCTTTCGGTCGGTCTTTGTCTGATCTGCCTGATGGCTTCAAGGCCATTCATGATCGGCATGTTGACGTCCATTAACACTAAATCGGGTAGATTTTGCATGAACAGGTCTAATGCTTGCTGACCGTTACTGGCAATGTCGATAGCATGGCCGCGTTTGAGCAGAAATTTTTTCAATAAAGAGACGGTGGCTGCGTTATCCTCTGCGATAAGAATTTTCAAAGGTTTGCTTGTAGTCATGAATTCGCCTTTTCACTGTTGCAGTCCAGGTGGTTTTGCCGATATTCCAAGACTTGGTCCAAAATCGTGATGAATAGTCCTACTAACTCCGGGTCAAAGTGTCGGCCGCTCTCTTCTTTAATCCAAGCGACCGCTTTTTCTATTGACCAGGCTTGTTTATAAGGACGTTCGGAAGTTAATGCGTCGAAAACGTCGCAAAGTGCGCAAATCCGGCCTTCTATCGGAATATTTTCTCCCGATAAACCGTTCGGGTAGCCGCTACCGTCCCATTTTTCATGATGAGTCAGGGCGATATTTCTGGCCATGATCATAATTTCAGAATCGCTTTCGGATAAGATCTTCGCACCGATATCGACATGGGTTTGCATGATAGCCCATTCTTCCTCATCGAGTTTACCGGGTTTCAATAGTACTCGGTCAGGGATGCCGATTTTGCCGATGTCGTGCATTGGGGCCGCATATTGAATTTTTTCGGCATAGTCGTCGGAGAAGCCAGCCGCCTTTGCCAATAATTCGGCGAATTTGCTCATTCTCAGAACATGATTGCCGGTTTCGTTGTCTTTGTATTCGGCTGCCATACCCAGCCGACGGATGATTTCAAGCCGGCTGTTTTCAAGTTGAAGGGTCCGTTGTTTAACTCTGGCTTCAAGTTCCTGGTTTTGTTGTTTTACCTGTTTGTACAATAACCTGACTTCAAGAATGTTCTGGATTCGTTGCAGTATTTCCAGTTGATCGAAGGGTTTGGTTAAAAAATCTTTCGCTCCCTTTCCGAGAGCCTTGCTCCGGGTTTCCGAGGTGAGTTCGGCAGTCAGTACCAGGATCGGTAAATAGTCATCGATGAAAATATCCTGCAATTTCGACATCACGTCAAAACCGTCCATATGCGGCATGCGAATATCCAGCAATAGGAGATCGACGTTGTGTTCGATATACATCGGCACCGCTTCTCTGGAGTCGGTCGTCGTGTAGAGGTTATTGTACCCGGCCTTTTTTAAGATTCTTTCCAGCAATATGGTGTTAGTTGCCTGGTCATCGACGATCAATATATTAGCGCCGAGGATGTTTTCGTCGATGTTCATGACAAGTTACTAACGCTTGCTTTTTTAGCTATTCTCAGGCGACGGCTTAATTCGTCCATGAGCAGTGAAAAGTTCACCGGCTTAGTAATGTAACCATCAAAAAGATGGCTATACTTTTCAATGTCTTGTTTCATGGCGGCCGCCGATATCGCGATGATAGGTATTCGTTGTAATTGGGGATCGTTTTTGATCAGTCTGGCAGCTTCGCTGCCGCTCATACCGGGCAGATTGACGTCTATCAAGATTGCATCCGGTTTTTGTTTGGCAATATACTTCAAGCCGTTTTCCGCAGATTCGGCAACATGTAACTTAATTTGTTGATGACGATCGAAAAATTTCTGCATAAGCTTTATGTTAGCAGGATTGTCTTCGATGTATAAGACTTGCTTCTCCTCACTCGTGATGACAGTCGGGTAAGTTGTGTCGTCAATACTCAAATGCACGCCCTGGTTCGATTCAGCATCAGTGGACATAGGAAGTTCAAACCAGAATACGGAACCGACATTTTCGTCGCTGCTGAAACCAAGGTGGCCATGCAGGGCATGAATTAGGTTTTGAGTGATTACCAAGCCGACGCCGGTTCCTTCGATTCCCGAATATTCCTGCCCTAGTCGGTTAAATGCCTTGAACATTTGAGTCTGTTTGCCTTTGGCGATGCCAATGCCGGTGTCGGCGATGCTGATTCGCAGAAATTGATTGGTTCTCTCACTGCAATGAATGCTTACTGAACCGCCCGGCTTGTTATATTTAATGGCGTTGGTGATGAGGTTTTGTAAAATGCTTTTCAGATGAGTTTTTGAAAATTTAATATAAGCCGCTTTTTCAAGATCCGTTTTTATAGCAGCATTGGTTTCGTTCATAAGCTGATCTATTTCAATAATAACTTCATCAATAATATTCCCAAAGTTTAAGTTTAAGGTTGATTCTTGAGAACGCTTATTCAGGGCAACAATATCGAC
>JBNLEI010000028.1:0-1568 GCA_050304855.1 Methylococcaceae bacterium | reverse complement strand
CGATCAAACAACCGTTTCCGGCATGCGCCGGTTGCAGTAATTTGTTTCCCGGTAACCGGCCTGCCACAGTGGCAGGCGCAAAGTTTTATATTGGTTTGAATGGCGGGTGTTACTACGCTGCGTCGTATTCCGCCTGACTGGAAACGGTTACGAGATCGGTTAATTTCGGTTCCGGAACGTAACGCTTAAATGATCGGCTGAACGGCTGGATTTTCTTCCTCTTTCACTTCTTCCTTAAAGCAGCCGATTAAACTGAAGTTGTTTTCATACCGGGTATAGCCGGTGCAGTGCTCCAGAGGCGGAAGCGTGACTATTTTGCGTTTTCCTTGCTTTGAAATGATGACAGTGTCTTTGCGGGTTACCATCGAGTACCCTTGCAGTAGTAGATAATTGGAATCGATCTTTTTCCATTGGTCATCGATACTCACCATAAACAGGGTGTTGTTGAACTGCCGGGCAACCAGGTAGATTTCGAGGTTTTCCCAGGGCCGTTCGGTTGGCCGGATTGTCGTATCCGGTAAGCTGCTTTGCGTTAATGTACTGCCCTCAGCATTTGGCCGATTGTCGTCATGATGCCCAGCAGCAAGGCGATGCGCAGGATAATCCGTGTCATCAGATAAAGCAGCATCGACCAAAGCCACCGGCTCAGCTTCATTATTTGATAACTTATCTTGTAAAAAATAAATAAATGCGCCCCAACTAGCCAGGATAATAAATAAGTAAAACTGCAACTTACGGTCTTTAAGGATACTTTGCCGGGTAAATTCTTTGACGTGGATCCCGGTGGCTGTGGATTGATAGCATTGGTACACGCGGGGATCGGCTTTGTAGTTTTTGGGGGTGCCGATACGGTAAGAATCGAGTTTGCCGTTGTTTTCTGCATCGTGTAAAACCTCCTTCCAGGTGCCTTTCTTCCAGGGCAAAAGCCCCTCGGTGCTGATATGTAAATAAGCCGATTCGGCGCTTTCGCGAATCTCGGCATTGACCTTTTTTATGTTGGTGCTGGTTAAGTAAAGATCAAAGTTAAAATGCCGCTGCATGTCGATTGCTTGATAAAATTCCAACGGCCTGGGAACCGGGTTGCCGGCTTCATCGGTCGGCGTGGCGATCTTAAAAAAATTTGCTTCGAAGGATGCCTGATCGAATAGTTCTAAGGATTCCAGCTTTAGTTTTTTCGGGTAAATAAACTGGCATTCGTCAATGAGCACCAATGCGCCCGGCGGTGACCAGTGAAACCACCTGGCCATTAACGACCGTCCGTCATTGGTCGAGGTGTCAATATAGATTATTTGCGCCTGGTCATGAATGGTTATTTCGGGCAAATTGTCCTTGAACTTATCAACAGAGGATAAACCGCGAATATTGGTTACTACAGTCCGCCCTTTTTCCAGTGCTTGTATGACGAAACGTTGCACGCAAGCGTAGGTTTTATACGATCCTGGCGGGCCGTGATGAATTGAACTTGCCATGTTATAACCCTAAAAAGCGTAGCGTCAGTTTGGTACTGACACCGGATAAAACAATATTCAGTGAATCGGGAACCCGAAGCACCGTTAACAGTGACAATA
>JBNLEI010000027.1:0-2393 GCA_050304855.1 Methylococcaceae bacterium | reverse complement strand
TAAGTCTCGCTGCCGGCCCATAGGCCCGTGTTCGGCGATTCGCCGAAACCGCGCTGGTCGTAAGCGTAACTGATGATTCCGCGGCGTTGAAAAAATCTGGCGGGTTCGTGAAAAAACCATCGATAGTCGTTAAAACCGTGCCGAGCGATGATCACGGCCTTGGGATTGTTTACAGGCCAGCCTGTCAGCGGCAGTTGCGCGCCGTCATCGGTCACGAAGGCATGCGCGGTCAAACGTCCCATATCCTTGTCAGGACCGGGTTTTACCACTACCGGTGCGCATCCCGACAGCAGCAGAAAGACCAATATAGAGAGCAATAGCAATTTTCCGTTCATCGGCAAGTGAGTGAGATCTTTCGGCTATCGATTCAGAGGCAATAAAAGAGGTTGGCGTGTCGAACCAGTCGGCTCTTCCATAGAGACGACCACAATAAGAGCAGAACCCATTATCGACGAAAACCGGTTTAGCCCCCAGTCAATTGCCCGTTCTTTTTGTTGCGGAAAATGTGTCTATGTTCCCGTTTATGGAAGGATAATCCTTGATCGCTTTAATATTCAGCGATCTTTAGATGCGGTTATGCACAGTACAATATTGATTCGAAATCGATTGCGCCGGAGCGCAAAAAAACGGCGATGTAGAAATCCTATTGTTTTCATCCTATTGATATATAAGTGCTATTGCCTTTGGTTAAAAATTGGTCAATTTAAGCAAAATGTAACAATAGCACGCCCTTACGAGGGATGCAGACACGTTATCCACAGAGTTATCCACAACTTTTGTGAGTAAGATGGGATTTTCCAATATAGCCAAACAGTTAGCCACGATGCGTCAGAATGTTTCTGAGTGTCGTTGCTAACATTCGAATTATATTATTTTAAATATGGTTTTTCTTCGCTATTGGATAGCGGGTTTATTCGACGACTTGATCGCGATTTACTCCGTGCACAAATTTACAGAGCCCTACATTTCATCGGAGATGTCCTGCCCGTTGACCAGTTCACGAATCGATGGACGCTTGTATCCCTTGCCGTATGGTTTTTCATGCGTATCCATGAGTCAATATATTTATTTAAATAACTGATAAACAAATGAATTGTTGGTATGACTTATAAATTGTCAATTTAACAAAACGATAACGGGAATAGGCAGTTGACATCGTTTTCGACAAATTATCCACAACGTAATCCACAGCGACTGTGAGTAACGCGTCTTTTCGCGAGTTTCGATTACGGCCCGCGTATCCGGCGGATATTTCGCGATACGTTATAACCGGAAAGGGCTGCAAGTAAACTGAAGGATCCGGCAGGACATTTTGCCAATTTATGGCAGTCGACATCCGCAAAGTTGTGTCTATTGTATTAAGTTATTGAAAATTAAGTTTTATAATAAGCCGCTCAAAATTTGGACGATTTAACAAAAAGGTAATGAATTTCGGCGCTTAAGAAGACTGGCTACAAACGAAACACAGGTTTATCCACAGATGATGTGCATAAACTTGCATTTGAACACGGCGATTGTACATAAAGCGGTATTTTTGCCTCGAAATGAATCGGATCCTCTTCGATAGCGCCAACGACGGATATACCATGAACTCAATTGTATTCGGAATCGCGGTTTATATTTTATTGCAACTATTGATCGGCGTATGGCTGTCCCGCCGCATCGTCAGCGAATCGGATTATTTATTGGCCGGCCGCAGCCTGGGTTGGCCGTTGGCGACGCTCAGCGTATTCGCCACCTGGTTTGGCGCGGAAACCTGCATCGGCTCCTCCGGCGCGGTTTACGAACAAGGCTTGGCCGGTGCCACGGTGGACCCGTTCGGATATGCCGCGTGTCTGGTCCTGATGGGATTCGTGTTTGCGGTCCCGCTATGGCGGCGGCAATTGATGACCCTGGCGGACTTGTTCCGCCAACGTTATTCCAGAAGGATAGAGATGATGGCGGTCGTTTTGCTGGTACCCGGGTCGATCATGTGGGCGGCGGCGCAAATCCGCGCGTTCGGCCAAGTCCTGTCGGCTTCTTCCGGACTGGAAGTGGAAATGACCATCAGCATCGCCGCGCTGGTCGTCGTCGCTTATACGATGTACGGCGGTTTGCTGGCGGACGTCGTGACCGATGCCGTACAAGGCGTCGCTTTATTGATCGGCTTGCTGCTTATCGCTTGGCTTGTGGTCGACAAACATGGCGGATTTCCCGCCACTCTAGATAGTATCGAACCGGGTCGTTTGAATTTGGGCGGCGGCGAAGACAGGGCTTGGTGGCATACGCTGGAGGCATGGGCCGTTCCCGTCTGCGGCTCGGTATTGTCGCAGGAGTTGATTGCCCGCACGCTGGCCAGTAGGTCGCCGCAAGTTGCGCAACGCGCCTGCATCGGCGGTGGCCTGTTGTATTTA
>JBNLEI010000026.1:0-42810 GCA_050304855.1 Methylococcaceae bacterium | reverse complement strand
GCGGAATGCAAAATCTGGAAAAACCTGTTTATCAAACTCGTTATCAAACTTTATAACGTAAATATGGATGAGGCAAAAGAACAGAATATCGAGCATTACGCCAGTTTCAACCGGTTTTTTACGCGCGAACTGAAAGACGGTGCCCGTCATTTTCCAACTGAAACCAATGCTGTCGGTTGTCCGGCTGACGGTGCCGTAAGCCAGGCCGGCATTATCAGTGATGGACGTATTTTTCAGGCCAAAGGTAAAGTTTTTTCTGCGGTGGACTTGCTCGGCGGCGATGCAAAACGCGCCGAACCGTTTGCTAACGGCGTCTTTACTACGATTTATCTATCACCGAAAGATTACCATCGTTTGCATATGCCGCTAACCGGCAAGCTAAAAGAAATGATACATGTTCCCGGTCGCTTGTTTAGCGTCAACAATGCCACCGTTAATTCAGTTCCGGAGTTGTTCGCCCGCAACGAACGCGTCGCCTGCATTTTCGATACCGATGCCGGCCCAATGGCCTTGATTCTGGTAGGTGCAATTTTCGTATCAAGCGTTGAAACGGTCTGGCATGGCGTAGTGACTCCACCGACCGTTCAAAACGTACGCAGTTGGCAATATCAGGATAATGCTCCGACTCTGGATAAAGGACAAGAAATGGGTCGTTTCAATATGGGGTCGACAATTATCGTATTGTTCGGCAAAGATAAAGTGAAGTGGGAAAACGATTTGACAACAGGCAAAGAGGTCCGCTTGGGCGAGTTGATCGGTAAAACGGTTTAATTCTTTTTTTAAGCCAATAGCCGCCAAAAATAACCACCGGTGAAGAACGCAACCGGAAAAGTGCATCACTTTTCCGGCAGTTTGAAACAGCTGTCAAATATATTTACATCCAGCGCATTCGGACCGTTAAACAGAAATAATAACCAGTTGATCTGCAATGTTTTTATAAGATAGGCATTTGTTATGCATGGATCTTATCAAAAGCATTACGGAGGTTATGGTCATGAAAGCATTAAACGAATCAACAGATCTCGGAACAGCTCGATCGGCGTTTATCGAAACCTTGAGCGATGAATTTATTGCAACAACCGGCTACGGCGTGTACGCTTATTTGAACCCACTTGATATCAATCAGTTGTTCAGACAGTATCTTAAACACGGTACTTCGCTTAGAGAATTCGCTCGAGGTTATGTTAGAAGCTGCTCACTGGTTTAGCAGGAAAATCATTCTCTTTTTACTGTGCTGCAGCTCGCTGACAGGTTGCAGCACAGCTGCACAACAATTTGACGCAATCGCGAACAATCTTAATCTGACTCGACAAACCATCGAGGGCGGATTGTTTCTACATCGCGTTTACAACAAACAAACCGTTCGACCAGAAAATCGAAAGAAAATCTTGCATGTCTACATCGACGGTGACGGCACGCCTTGGGAAAAAGGTCGTTGGCCGGCCTTCGATCCGACCTCGCGAACTCCATTGATCCTAAAATTGATACAAACCGACCCAAATCCGGCTATTCTTTTGGGACGACCCTGCTACCACGGATTGAATGAGAGTGCTCCGTGCCGCCCCGAATATTGGACTTCGCACCGTTACGCGTATTCAATTGTTGATAGTATGACAGCCGCGTTAAAAAATTGGCTAACACAACATCGATATCAAAAGATACGCTTAATCGGCTTCAGCGGTGGCGGCACATTAGCGGTATTGATGGCCGACAAACTACAAAATATCGAAGCCGTTGTTACTTTAGCTGCGAATCTTGACACTGCGGCTTGGAGCCGCCAACACGGTTACCAGTTGTTGAAAGATTCGTTAAATCCGATTGAACAACCGCCCCTGCCGCCCCAAATCAGGCAAGTTCATTTTGCCGGCTTACAGGACAAGAATGTACCGGCGGAAATTATAGAACGATTTTCCAATCGACAGAGCAACGCGCTTTATTTTCCGGTTCCGAATTACGAACACCGTTGCTGTTGGGACAAAAACTGGACTCACTTGCTAAAGCGGGCCCGTTTAAACTAACCTTCCCGGTTCTATTGATCGCCGTTCAAAATGATTTCGACTTGATGAATACTATCATCGCACCCCTTAATACTGGCCCTGACCTTGCGTTTAAACAATACACCAATTGTTTCACCGTCCATTTCTTTCGAACTATATTCGTTCAGCAACTTGCACGCGTCATACATCGCCAACTCCGCCTGACGTAATTTGACATCTTCATTCTCGTTTTCGCCGCCGGACATCATAATTCGGCTGGTAATCGCATTTTGCTTACGGAATACGGCTTCGGCATACTCGGCGATTTGATCGTTGTTGCCAATCGTTGCAATGTCCGCGCAACCTTGGCATATAAGCACCAAAGTACAACCCAAGAACCTTTTTAATCGTTGTTGTTGAATCATCTCGGAAATTATAACCTTAGAATTTATCCAATGAAGCTTCTTTCTTTTGACGCCAATAATAGGCCAATAAACTACCGGAAAGATTGTGCCAAATACTGAACAACGCGCCCGGTAAAGCGGCGAGGCTGGAAAAATACTGTACGGCCAAAGCCACGCTAAGCCCCGAATTCTGCATTCCTACTTCAATACTGACAGTTCTTGCGACCCGTTTGTCATATCTAAATAAACGGGCGAAACCGTAACCGGCGGCCATCCCGGAAAGATTGTGCAAACTGACGGCGGCTAAAACCGGCAAGGCGACAAAGTTCAAATTATGCTGATTAAGGCCGACAATAATGGCGACGATGACAATGATTGCCAAACTGGAAAGTAATGGAAAAACACTCTGAATTTTTTTGAATCGAGTATGAAACAAGCTGTTAATCAGAGTACCTGACAACACGGGTAGTAAGACTATCAATGCAATACTACGCAACATTTTTGCCACCGGCACTTCCACCACTTGATTCAGGTACAACCATGTCAATAAAGGCATCAACATCACCGCACATAAAGTCGATACGGCAGTCATCAATACCGATAATGCCAAATCCCCTTTTGCCAAAAAACAAATAACATTGGAAGCCGTTCCGCCTGCGCTGGCTCCGACCAGCACCATACCGATCATCAGCTGCGGAGACAATTGCAACAATAATCCGATCAACCAGGCAAATAAAGGCATACAGCCGAACTGAATCGCCGCTGCAAGAAAAATAACGGCAGGACGCCTCAGCACGGCCGCGAAATCTTGCCAAGTCAGCGTCATCCCCATTCCGAACATCACGACCGCCAGCAACGGAACAATCCCGCCTTTCAATTCCGCAAACGGTTGCGGGACAAAATAAGCGATGGTCGCCAATACGACGGCCCAGAGAGGAAACAGACTAATGAAACGTTGCATCAAGTGCTGATTACTTGCTTGCAGTAAAGATGCAATATTCGGTCAGCTTCTCGTCAAACAGCTGATGTTGAGCCAAACCGACATAATAATTCGCAGTTTGCGCCTTGGAACGCAACCCCAACCATTGGCTGATCTTTTGCACCGGATACAAGCGTTTCGCGACTTTATACATGTGATCGGCTGAAGGCAGGGTTTGAGCAGTAATGTCGTCTACCTGTATATCACAAAAATGAGTTTGCCTTAACAAAGCTTCAAACTCATCTCTGGCACATAAATTCGGAACAGCCCAACCGTTCAAACAGGTCACTACGGCTCGCCATTGATGCTCGGTAAATTTCCGCTGAAGCAAAAAACCGTCACAGACCACCAGCCGTCCACCTTGGCGTAGTAAACGATACGCTTCCTGCACAAATTCGCCTTTATTCAAAGCATGGCAACTGCTTTCGAGCGCCCAAACGACATCGAACGAATTGTCGGGAAACGGTGTCCGACAAAAATCGGCCACTTCGAAGTTGACCTTGTCGGAAACACCATGACGCTCGGCATGTTTACGCGCATATTCTGCCTGCTTGGCGCTAATGGTAATCCCGGTTACCCGATTACCCTGTTCGCGCGCCATCCAAATACTGCTACCACCGATCCCGCAACCGGCGTCAAGTATATGGTCTCCGGGACGAATGCCGGCTTTTTCGTACAGAACCCGGTTTTTGTTCAGCAAAGCCTGATGATGTGCGTATGGCGCACTTTCGTTCCAGTAACCGTAATGCAATGCCAAATTATCTCGATTGCACCAAGCTGCCAAATAATCGTGATAACAGTCGTCGTAATGTTTGACCGCATCTTGCTGCAAATCCTCAGCCGAAAGTTCCGCATCCTGATGTAAACTCAGATCGCGATAATCCTGATTGGGTTCTATAGTGTATGTCTTCATGTCTGTATAAAACTGTAAGGCCGAATTCAGTCGGCCTAATCATCTGTCGGCCGGCCATTATAATCCAGATCGGCGATACGCTTCATATTCAGTGCTATATTGGGATTCAGTTTTAAAAGTGTAATGATCCGATGCATCGGCAATTGTTTAAGTTGTTCCATCGTCATACCGAAACGGATTTTGAATAATTTTTGCCGTTTTTCGGACGGAAAAACCGAGATAATTTCCTGTAACCGCTGATCAATCAGCCGCCTTAACTGCAGCAAATCATTAGCCAGATCTTTGTCGAGCTCGCTAGAAAATTGGTCCTGACTTTCATTATCAGGGCTAGCAGCTTCAATTACACCCATCGATTTTTGCCGCATTTGCAATAAACGACTGCTTTTGCCTTGATCAAGCAAAGCGTTATTGGTCTGCGCTGCTTTGAATTTTTGTTCGTATTCTTTCATATGCCCTCAATCGATACCTTAACCATTAAAGTCAATAACGGGTTCATCCGAAAAATTCACGAAGTCTATATGGAATATTCCATAAAGTTGACAAGGTGAATATCCAGAAGAATCAATCGCAGTTTATTTGTCCAATTCCAACCGGCCGTTTTCAAGCCGATAGACACGCTCGACGATGTCCAAGCCGGCTGTCCGATGAGTAACCATAACAACGGTTTTATTCGCGCTGATTTGCTGCAAAGCACGCAAAACGTCGGCTTCGGTGTGCCTATCCAAGCCCTCTGTCGGCTCGTCCAGCAGCAAAATCGGCGCATTTTTCAAATACACCCTAGCCAACGCGATACGCCTGGCTTCTCCACCAGAAACGCGACTGCCCTGCTCACCGACGACTGTATCAACGCCGTCAGGCAATTTTGCCAACAACGTCGACAAGCCAGCTAATTTAATTGCTGCAGTCAGGTCTTCGCTGTCGGCGTCCGGCTTACCTAGCAACAAATTATCGCGGATCGTACCAGCAAACAATTGAGTGCGTTGAGATAGCAAAGCCATGCGCCGGTACAACTGATCGATCGAAACTTGCCTGATATCGACACCGTTGAGTAATAGCCTCCCTTGTTCCGGATCAAAAAAACGCATCAACAAATGCAGCAACGTTGATTTACCGGCGCCGCTAGGACCAACAATGGCTATTTTGTCGCCTTGCGCTATTTCCAAATCAATCTGTCTCAACACCCAATCCGACTTACCTTGATATCGGAAACCAATACTTTCCAGCCGCCAGTCGCAAGCCATTGGCAAATCGATATTGCCCTCCAATTCGGTTACTATCGGCTTTGTTTCGGCTAAAGACCTAATCCGTTCCGCCGCCAGCTTAGTTTTGCCCAGCATCAACATCGCTTGAGAAAGCGGGCCGATCCATTCGAATAACGCCAATACGGCAAAAACCAACGCAGCCGTTTGCGGACCGGTAATCGCTCTTTGTTGCATCAACACCGCACCCGCCATTAACAGCAAAAATGCGGTAGTCTGAGCCAGCAGCAGATTTAAAGCGGCGGACTTTGCCGACAATCTGTCATTGTCTGCTTGAATATCGATCAAACGCTGCGAACGAACCAGCAATGCATCTTTAAAGCGGTTAAGCGCTTTAAACACAACCAGATCGGTAAAACCCTGCAATATTTCAATTTGCCGTGTTTTTAAATTCGCCATGGCATCGGTTTCCTGAGCGGCCCCGGCCTGCCCTAACCTATTAAATAACATCGGTAACGCAAAAATGGTCAGCAAGATCATTACAGCCAGTCCACCCGCCAACGATGCCGAAATGGCAGCAAGCCAGGCGACCACAACCAAACTCGACATCAATGCCACTAAAAAAGGCAGAGCCAATCTAAGGTATAAAGCGTCCAGCGCATCGATATCGGCAGTCATGCGGTTCAATATATCGCCGCTACGCTGCAGGCCTAATTGCGCCGGCGAAAGCGGAATCATACGGGCAAAAAACCAACTGCGGATTTGCGCCAAGACTCTGAACGTCGCCTCGTGCGTCACCAGCCGTTCGCCATAGCGGGACAAGGTTCTAATGATCGCTAAAGCGCGAACTTGGGCAGCCGGCTGCATATAATTAAAAGCAACGGCGACGCCGTCCGGCACCATCGCACCGGCTACGGCGGCTGCACAAATAAACCAACCGGACAGACTCAATAAGGCAATTGAGGCCAGTGCCGTCGCCAGGGATAACATTACTCCTCCGATCAGCCAATAATGATAGGGTTTAAACAAACGCAGAAAAAACCATAAATCCTTCATCGCAATTCTCCATCGACCAGATGCAACCACCGATCCATTCGTTCGACCACCTCGATATCATGAGTGGCAATAATCACTGTTTTGTCTTTGAACAGGCGTTCGATACTATCCAATAACTCCAATTTGCTGCGCCGATCGAGATGGGCTGTCGGCTCATCCAGCAGCACGATAGGGGCCTCTTTTACTATCGCCCTGGCTAAAGCAATACGTTGATTCTGGCCGCCGGATAACCCATAGCCTTGCTCGCCGATCAACGTGTCCAACCCCTCTTTCAGATTATCGGTAAATTGCTTAACGCCAGCGGCTTGGGCCGCATTAGTCACCCTTTCGGATGAAATATCTGGGTCGAACAGTCTGATATTATCGGCAATAGTGCCGTAAAAAATTGCCGCCTGCTGACCCAACCAAGCGATTTGCTGAGTCGCGACGGCTCGCGTTAGCGTTTTACCGTTAATCCATATCTGTCCGCTACTAGCCGTTTCAAAACCCGCCAGTAACGCTAATAAAGTCGATTTACCAGATCCGGTTTCGCCAACCAACGCCAGTTTCTCACCTACTCTTACTTGTAAATGAATACGGTTGAGTACCGGCCTATGTTGGAAAACCTTGCTGACATCACACAATTCGATATGGTATTCGGACGTTTTAGACTGCGATATGTCATCTATTTCATGAGGCTGTTCCAGCACCTGTAAAATATGATCCGCAGCGCCCAACGCCTCCGCCCGATCATGATAATTAATCGCCAATTGCCGCAACGGTAGGAAAAATTCAGGGGCCAGCAACAAAACAAACATTCCTTCCTGCAACGTCATCTCATTGGCCGGACCGAATCGGATTAATCCCAATAACCCCAAGCCGACATAAACCGCCACCAGCGCTACAGCCACGGCACTAAAAAACTCGAGCACTGCTGAAGACAAAAAAGCGATGCGTAACACCGACATGGTTTTTTCCCGAAAGCGATCGGCGATTTGACTGATACGATCGACCTCGCTTCGGGCTTGGGAAAATAATTTCAAGGTCGTCAAACCTTGTAGCCGATCCAGAAAATAGCCACTCATCCAAGCCAGTTCCAGAAACTGATTTCGACTGGCCGTCGCAGCCCCCATCCCGATCAACACCATGAATATGGGCACCAGCGGTCCGGTCACTAAAAAAATCGTTCCGGCCACCCAGTTAACGGGAAAAACCGCAGCTAAAATCAAGAATGGAACAATCCCCGTAATACTTTTTTGCGGTACGTAACGACTAAAATATTTTTCCACCCCTTCGCACTGCTCCAACACGATCGTCGCAAGTTGACCGCTGTGTTGCTGTTTGAGGAATGCTGGGCCCAACTGTTCAAGTTGATGCAACAACTCTTTACGTAAATGTTGTTTAACCGTTGCCGCAGCGGAAAAACCGAACGTTTGAAAGAGATACACACAGACGCTACGAGCTAAAAAAACGGCGGGCAAACAGATCAGACTGGTCTGTAGTTCAAGCCAGTTCCGCTGTTCGATAATTAACTGATGCAATACAAACGCCAATAGAGCGGCTTGCGCGATAGTTAAAACGCCATTGACACTGCCGACCAGAGTCGCCCATCGAAGCGGACTGCGGACCGATCTATGTAACGACTTAAGCCACTTTGCGCAATGCTGTTCGCGCTGTTTCTGGATGTCGAACGCTTTTTGATTGGTAAGCCGATTCTGTTTCACAATATTATTTGGTTTAAAATTCTATTTAATGTCATTATCCGGCATTCTGAACTTTTGAAAATATCCGGAATGGCTTTTTTCGCACTAAAATCTATCTGGAAAATACCTGCCCCCATCGAGCCCTGCTGGTTCTGTTTGCTAGACAAGGAAAATTGGCCGCAGTGGTGGCCTTATGTCGACCGGGTTGAGCAATTGCAGCCTGGAGATACAAACAGAGGAACCGGTAATGTCAGCCGTTATTATTGGCACACGTGTTTGCCTTATCGTTTGATTGTAGACATCACCGTCACTGAAATAACTCCGTTTAAATTCATCCGTTTCACAGCCGATGGCGACTTAAAAGGTTACGGATCTTGCACTTTGGAATATCGGGACCGAGTCACCACACTTCAATTCGAATGGAATGTCCGAACCAATAAACAGTGGATGAATTTCATCGCCGACGTAGCTGCGCCGATTTTTATCTGGAATCACCAACGGGTTATGGTAAAAGGCGAACAAAGTTTCATTCAGAGATTATATTCAAATCGATAACGTGAAATAATAACGCGTTTTCTGTTTCCAAAATAAAACAATGGCGCAATATATCTATTCTATGAATCGGGTCGGAAAAATAGTTCCTCCCAAAAGACATATCCTGAAAGATATCTCCCTATCGTTTTTTCCCGGCGCCAAAATCGGCATATTGGGTCTGAACGGTTCGGGAAAATCCACGCTGCTGCGAATTATGGCCGGCATCGACAAGGAAATAGAAGGCGAAGCGATTCCGCAAAAAGGCATAAACATCGGCTATCTCCCCCAGGAACCGCAACTGGACCCGAATAAAACCGTCCGAGGAAACATCGAGGAAGCGGTCACCAATATTAAGGAAGCATTAACTAAACTGGATGCGGTTTATGCCGCTTATGCCGATCCTGATGCCGACTTCGATCTTCTAGCCGCAGAACAGGCAAAATTGGAAGATATCATTAATGCCAGCGATGGTCATAATCTGGAAAGAACCCTGGAAATTGCCGCCGACGCCCTGCGTCTGCCCGACTGGGACGCCGACGTAACCAAGTTATCCGGAGGTGAAAAACGCCGCGTTGCACTCTGTCGCCTGTTACTGTCAAAACCCGACATGCTTTTACTGGACGAGCCAACCAACCATCTCGATGCCGAATCGGTCGCTTGGCTGGAAAGATTTCTGCACGAATATAGCGGTACTGTCGTAGCGGTCACCCATGACCGGTATTTTCTCGATAATGTTGCTGGCTGGATTCTTGAGCTGGACCGCGGCATGGGAATTCCTTGGGAAGGTAATTACTCGTCTTGGCTTGAGCAAAAGGAAAAACGCCTGGAACAGGAAGAAAAGCAAGAGGCATCCCGAATAAAAGCCATGCAAGCCGAATTGGAATGGGTCCGGTCCAACCCTAAAGGCCGTCATGCCAAAAGCAAAGCCCGTCTAGCCCGTTTTGATGAACTATCGTCTCAGGAATTCCAAAAACGCAACGAAACCCAGGAAATCTATATTCCACCTGGCCCACGTCTTGGGGATGTGGTTATCGAGGCCAATAACATCAGCAAAGGCTTTGGTGACCGTCTGTTGATCGATAATCTCAGCTTCAAACTTCCGCCCGGTGGTATTGTCGGTATTATCGGCCCGAACGGCGCCGGCAAAACCACTTTATTCCGCATGATGGCCGGCATCGAACAACCGGATTCCGGCACCGTTGACTTAGGCAAAACCGTTGAATTGGCTTACGTCGACCAGTTACGTGACGATCTAAATTCGAATAAAACAGTATGGGAAGAGGTTTCCGACGGCCTTGACATCATTACGGTCGGCAAATACGAAACCCCTTCTCGCGCATATGTCGGCCGTTTTAATTTTAAGGGCTCCGATCAACAGAAACGTATCGGCGATCTATCCGGCGGCGAACGTAACCGCGTGCACTTAGCTAAATTATTGAAAAGCGGCGGCAACGTATTGTTGCTCGACGAACCCACCAACGACCTGGATGTGGAAACCCTGAGAGCTTTGGAAGAAGCGCTATTGGCATTTCCTGGCTGCGCAGTCGTGATTTCTCACGACCGCTGGTTTTTGGATAGAATTGCCACCCACATTCTCGCTTTCGAAGGCGACAGTAATGTCGTCTGGTTCGAAGGCAATTATGCCGACTATGAAGTCGATCGGCATCGCCGCCTAGGTACCGATGCAGACAATCCGCACCGAATCAAGTACAAAAAAATAAGCTGACCGCTATTTACGGCTCCCTAAAAGCAAGGACGCTTTTAGGGAATGACATAAATAATTCTTTCTTCCCGCGTACTTACCTCGCTTTGCCAAACTAGACATTGGACTCTTTAGTCTTTACAATCCAGAAAAGCTCCATTTTCCTGTCATTCGTTTGCTTTGGCTCATCATGCGTGAACATACATTCCGACTTATACATAGTTTGTTTATGCCGCTATGCTTATTGTATGCGATTGATATTGACGCGGCCTCTATACCGATCGATGAATTAACAACCTCAGCCGAACCGCTAAACGATTTGAGCACTCCCCCCGAATTAATCGGAGAACCTACGGCTTATCAAGAAAAAACAAAAAACAACCAAGACTCATCCTTTGTCGAAGCTCAACAAGCTCCCAATAAACAAGTAATAGATTACTCATCTAAACTCGCCGTTACTGAACAAGACGACTCCGATAAAGTTATCGAATATTCCCTTACTTCGCCATTATTCAAGAAAACTGAATCCCCGCCTAACACCGATGTGATCAAAGCAAACTTTAACCACTTAAGTGAAATCATGGAAGAAGAAACGCTAGACGATACAATCATGATAATCAAGGATCTCAACGACAAATTAAATCGAATCAATACTCAAATCGAACAACATTTGACTTCTAACGTTACCGACATCTTTATCATGCAGAATCTGTTTTCGGCATCCGGAGAACAAGGTTTGTTAATCGATTCTCGCCATTCAGTACAACCTGTTAGCACTATCGCCAACAATCAGACTCATTTGACAAACGAATTGAAAACAGAAGCGACGTTGTATGAGAAACCACAAGATTTTTTGGATCGGTTGTTAAAGCTACCGAGTTTTTTGTTTAACATCAAGAACCTGATTATTTTTTTAGGTTCGATTGTTTTAATAACAGGTTTGTTGAAAGCACTACATGTCATTCTTAACAGAATTGATTAATCTAAAGTGCAGGTTGGATGAATCACTTGAATCCTATCGATGTCATAACCTTCCTCCAACGGAGAAAAATCCGCGTAGCCCGCAAGATCAAGCGGTGATATGTAACCTACGATTTTTCCCAAAGAAGATAGACGAACGCCCTGTTCCACCAAAAAAATAATATATGTTTGCCTTAAGCTCTCCTCTAATTGTTCCCCCATGTTGACTAACCCCGAATCAACGCTTACGCAATAAAGCATTGCTCGAAGCTCCTCAACCGACTGTTGCTTATTATGTTCCCATAAACTCTCTGAGTCATAAAGCGATTGAAACAAAGCCTGCAATCGTTTACCAACTAAAACGGTTCGCGGGTATTTCCCTCCCTTTAGTCGTATTTCGCCAGTTTCCAAATCAATATGTTCGGGCATCAGACCGGCAATTTCATCTAAACTCAAACCACTTAACAATAACAGAATTAATACCTGAGCGTCTCGAACGCCATTTTTCAATAAGCGTTCAATTTGCTCTTCTTTCATCTTGTAAAAAAGTGGAAGTTGGCTCAATTTGTCATGATACTGATGTTCGATTAAATCGTCTGGTTTATAACTATCGAGAGTACCTTGAGGAACCGTATGACCAAACCACGCCTTCATCGGAAATTGGAAATTGTTCTGATCGGGCTGTTTCCGCATCAGAAATTCGCTTAGCCTTACCGTAAAAAAAGCGATACACAAGGACGCTACAAAAGCGATCATAGCTCCAAGATCATAGTCAGGACTCACAGCTTGTCGATTGATGTTGGCCCTTTCTACCACATCAACCTGAGGATATTTTTCAAATTGCTTACTCTCGATTTTGACTAATCGATTACGCGTTTCTCTTTGTATTGCCTCCAAAGCTGTTAAGTCATCTATCAATTTTTGATGATGCGAGAATAATGTTGTGAACTTGGCCACTTGCTGTTTGTGGGAGTCAAGCTGTTGCCTGATTTCTCCGACTACCTGTTTCGCTGCATAATATTCCTGACTGGCTTGCGTCAATACGATATTTTTCCCAGTTTGTCGTTTACTTTTGATCTCCTCTTCCAGCTTCACAAGCTGCTCAGGTATAAATTTCAGTGCTGGTTGTAATGCCAAGTAGTCACGGGTATAGCGCTTGTCAAACTCCGCCAGCTTTTCCTTTAACTCCTGAAAACGCCGTTCCAGACTGGCTAAACTGCGCTGTTCCTGTTCCGGTACCACAGCTTCGTTATTGCTTATCGCTTGATTGACCGCATCTAGTCTGGCTTTCGCTTTGACAACCTCCTCATTGGAATTATTTAGTGCTTGGGTCAATCCTTTCAGCTTGGCTAGTGCTTCGTTCTCTTCTCTAGCGATCGAACTGATATCATTCTCTTTTCTGAATTGATCCAATTCCTCCCTCGCCTTTTCTACTTTCAAATCCAGCTCTTTTAGCTCATTACTTACCAAAGAAACAGTATTCTCGGTTGAATTATGAACACTCAGGGCACGGGCTTCCAGATAAACATCGATCCAAGTATTGATAATTAAAGGCAGAATTTCCGGCTCCGGTCCCGTTGCCGTCATGCTAAGCAAGTTGGTTTGTTTAATGAGATCAACACTTAGTATGTTTCGAATATCCGATAAAGTCAGATTTATTAGCTGCGGCTGACTTTTTTGTTCCTGAAGTCGAGTTAACGTCCTTGTCAGTAATTCAAAACTTAGTAATTTTTGTTTCTGAATAGCGACATGCTGAAAATCAACCTCTTGACTAGTCTGATCGATGGCCGTCGCGGCAGAGGTCAACAAAGTGGCGCTGCTTTGATATACTGGAGGGCGGACATAATTAAATGTCATTCCAATGATTAGGGAGACAACAAATGTCAGGACGAAAATTTTCAGCCTTGATGGGAAAAAAGCGCCTGAGGATGTATCGGTTACCGTATAGAGAGGTTGTTGCTTTGACAAATACTCGATCTGAGGTTGTGACTTCATCTATTACCCTCGACTATAAGTAATCTTAGATCGCTTAATTTTTCCACAAAATTCCGTCCAATTGTCGTTTTTTATCCGCAACAATACAAGTATCGACATGTGTCATTATGACCTATCTCCTCGAATCACAAACCTGACGATGAGAATTTACCGCAGCAAACAAAAACAATTCACTTCGACGGGACATCCATCCTAATTATTCGATACTATCGAGAAAGAGCCGGATTACTGATACTACGCAATCGACCTTTATGACATTAAAACGTTCAAGTCGTCTTTTCCTTGCCTTGTTATTTAATATGTTTATTTTCGCCTCGATCATTCAGGCAAAACCCCAAAATAATCCGGCCATCAAACGTTTTGACCAGAAAACCAAACCTGCTTTAGTAAAAAATCGTTTCGCTGAAGCGAATTCCTCCACGCCTCTTTTACCCAAAACAGTTGCAATTCCCGGAGGATGTTTTCAAATGGGCAGTCCGGACTACGAAAATAACCGTAATGACAACGAGACCAGTCATCGCGTTTGTGTCAAACGTTTTAATATGGCAATTCATGAAGTCACAGTCGCTGAATTCAAAGCATTCGTTGCAGACACGCAATATTTCACCGACGCCGAAATCGATTATCTTGCGCCCGGCTGTTGGTCGTTTAATCCTGGAACTCAAGCTAATCACTGGAATTGGTGGCCTTGGTCCAGTTGGCGCACCCCCTTAAAGCATAAGCTTCGGGATGATGAACCGGTCACCTGCGTCAGTTTCTACGATATCCATCAATATATCGATTGGCTGAACAAGGCGACAGGCCGACATTACCGGCTACCGACGGAGGCTGAATGGGAATATGCGGCAAGAGCAGGCACTAACACCGCCTATTTTTGGGGAAATAACCCGGACTTGTCCTGCCGTTATGCCAATGCGGCCGATTTAACCGAATTCTCGAATATTACATGGCCTGAACCCCACCGCTGCCATGACGGTTCTTTCTTCAGTTCACCGACAAAATCTTATTTACCCAATAAATTCGGGTTATATGACATGTTGGGCAATGCCTGGGAATGGACATGTTCGGAATATCTTAAAGAATATACCGGCCAGGAACAGCATTGTTTAGACAATCCCAATGGAGATAACTTCATTGCCGTGAGAGGCGGGGGATGGAATGCCGATCCGGTAAGATTAAGGGCGGCTTACCGGAATTGGCACAGCCCCTGGGTACGGATGTCAACCTGGGGCTTTCGCTTGGTCAAAGATGAACGCTACTAAGCGCAATCAGGCAAAAGGGTTTTCCAACATGATTGTTTCATTTCGATCCGGACCAGTTGATAGTATCGAAACTTTAACCCCGACCAATTCTTCAAGCCTTTTAATATAAGCCTTAGTGTTCGCGGGCAAATCGGCAAAATCGGTAATACCTTTTGTCGACTCGCTCCATCCAGGCATTTCTTCAATGATAGCTTCGCAAACTTCATATTGATCGGCTCCCAACGGAGCTGTCTCTGTGATCTTGCCGTCAATTTTATAGGCCGTGCAAATGCCTATTTTATCAAGGCCGTCCAATACATCTAACTTGGTCAGACACAAACCGCTCAAACTATTCATTTGCGCGGACTTTCGCATGGACACGGCGTCAAACCAGCCAGTACGCCTTTTCCGACCGGTGGTTGCGCCGAACTCGTGACCTTTAACCCCGAGATGTTCACCGTAGCCGTCGTGCAGTTCAGTAGGAAAAGGGCCATTGCCGACCCGAGTCGAATACGCTTTGGTTATCCCGAGAACATAATCAAGATCCAGCGGGCCGACTCCGGTTCCTGTTGCCGCACCTCCCGCTGTAGTATTGGAAGACGTTACGTAAGGGTAAGTACCATGATCGATATCCAGCAAAGCCCCTTGAGCACCTTCGAATAAAATATTCTGCCCTTGTTGTTGGAGTAATTTCAATTCTTCTGCCACATCAGCCAGCATCGGTGTAATGTGTTCGCCCAACCGTAAAGCGGAATCCAGGGTCGTTTGATAATCAATCGGAGCCGCCTGATAATATTCGCTCAACATAAAATTATGAAAAGCAAGCAACTCTTTCAACCGTTTGGCAAATTCTTCGGGGTTGCGCAAATCGCCGGCTCGTAGCCCTCTCCTCGCGACTTTATCTTCATAAGCGGGACCAATTCCGCGGCCTGTCGTACCGATCGCCTTTTTACCCAGTGCTCTTTCCCGCGCCTGATCGATAGCGATATGTATGGGTAAAATCAGTGAACAAGATTCACTGATTTTCAATCGATTTCGAACCGAAATGCCGGATTTTTCCAGAATTTCGATTTCATCGAGCAACGCTTCAGGAGACAGCACGACTCCGTTACCAATCAAGCACTGCACTTCTTCGCGCAGGACCCCTGACGGAATCAGGTGCAGAATCGTGGTCTTACCATTAATAACTAAAGTGTGTCCGGCATTGTGCCCACCTTGGAAACGTACAACCGCTCCAGCTTGATCGGTCAACAAATCAACCAGTTTGCCTTTTCCTTCGTCACCCCATTGCGTACCGATGACAACAACATTTTTTCCCATAATTATTCCAACGTTAGATCAAGGGTTTTACAACCCAATGTTGATTTTGTTTTTCTAATACAGCCGTACAACCCAAATCCGAGGCCGACCCCATTTGTCCGGGCAACTGTTGAATAACGATGCTTCCGGAGGCGCGCAGGTCCCTTATCGATTCGCCAAGTTCAATGTCTTCCGAATAAGGCGCATAAACGACTTCGACAGGCGACTCCCGGTTTGAACGAAAAGACAAACTAGCCAGCGTTTTTAGATCCGCACTAAAACCAGTCGCTGCTCTGGCCCGACCGAAAAACTCCCCGATATTGTCATAACGCCCGCCTCGGGCGATTTCTTTACCCATACTAGGAATAAAGGCAGCAAAAACGATACCGGTATGATAATGATAGCCGCGTAATTCTGACAAGTCGAAATGGATCGGTAACAACGGAAATCTGGCTGCAAGTCTATCAGCAATCGCCAGCAAATCGGACAACGCCTGTTTAACGGTTTCGTTCGTATTCGCTAACACTCCGAGGGCCTTGTCAAAAACTTCACGCCCACCGTTTAAATTCGGCAGAGTAATAAAGATCCGTTTCATTTCTTCATCAATGGAATAGCCGGCAAGCAACTCGGTCAATTCAGTTCTGGCTTTCCGTTGCAGCACATCGAATAACTCCGCTTCCTGCTGCATACTTAAACCTGCTTGTTGCGATAGAGCTCTATATATACCGACATGACCTAGATCTAGATGAACATTTTCGATGGCTGACATCGCCAGCATTTCCAACATCAACTGAATAATTTCCAGATCACTCTCCAGACCTGAATGTCCGTATAATTCAGCCCCAATTTGCATGGGGCTGCGGGTTTTTTCTAGATTGTCTCCCAACGTATGCAGAATCGTCCCCGCATAACATAAGCGAGTCGGCCAATCATGCTGCAGGTTGTGGCCGGCAATTCTGGCAACCTGTGGCGTCATATCGGCACGAACGCCCAACATTTTACCGCTGACCTGGTCGGTCAACTTAAACGTCTGCAATTCAAGATCGTGAGCCGAACCGGTTAATAAGGAATCCAAAAAATCAACCATCGGCGGGATAACCAATTGATATCCCCAACAAGCAAAAACATCCAGTAATTTTCTACGCAGACCTTCCAGATGCCTAGCGCTATCAGGCAATACTTCTTCAAATCCCTCTGGCAACAGCCAGGAGTTATTCTTTTGCATTTTTTAGTATCTCTCTCGCACAAAACGCCCCAGGTTAATGGAGCGTTTTATCCACACTGTAGTGGGAACGATTACGTCGCTCCCACAATTTTATTTCTGTTTTTTAAAATATTTGAAAAAATCAGAATCCGGTTCAAGTACCAACATATCTCCATTATGTTTAAACATATTTTTATAAGCATTGATACTTCGATAAAAAGCAAAAAACTCCTCATCTTCGCCATAAGCTTTAGCATAAATATCGGCCGCTCTGGCATCGCCTTCACCGCGTAGAATTTCGGCATCACGGAAAGCATTACCGAGAATAATTACACGTTGTTTGTCGGCATCTGCACGTATACGTTCGGCCGCTTCAGAACCTTGCGAACGGAACTCACGCGCCACTCTTTCTCGTTCAGCCTCCATCCGTCGATACACAGAGGAACTGACATCCGGCGGCAAATCAATTCGTTTTACCTGCACATCAACAATATCGATACCCAGTTTCTTAGCCAATGGTGACGCATTGGTAATCAAAGTTTCTCGAATCATACTGCGATCAGTGGAAACCAGTTGCTTGATCTCACGTTTGCTGAATTCGCTACGGAATGCGTCTTTAATAATCTGGTCAAGACGGATATTGGCCTGATTGATATCCCCCGCCACGGAGGTATAGAAAATCTGTACATCATCAATGCGCCATTTGACGAAAGAATCCACAATCACGTTTTTCTTTTCTGCAGTCAGAAACCGCTCCGGCTTTGAATCCATCGTCAGAATACGTGCATCAAACTTTTTGACATTATTAATGAACGGGACTTTTACATGCAAACCGGGAGCAAAATCCGTTTCCACAATCTCACCCAAACGAAATTTGATCGCTCTTTCCGTTTCGGTCACCGTAAAGACCGACATTGACAATAAAATAATCAATGCTACGACAGCCACTAAAATTTTATTCACTCCCATTTCAGCGCCCTCTCACATCACGACCTCGAATCGAGGTTCGAGGGTTATTGTTCATCATTGGCTGTGTCGTTTGCGGCACCAAATTCACCGGCATTTCGGCGCTTGAAGTATGGGCATCAACATTATTACGTTTATTCATTTTGTCCAATGGTAAATAAAGCAGATTATTGCCGTTTTTCACGTCAACCAAAACGGTATCGGTATTTGCCAGCACTTCTTCCATCGATTCGAGGTACATCCGCTGTCTCGTCACCGTCGGCGCCTTTTTATATTCTTTCAACAACTTAGAAAACCGACTCACTTCACCACCGGCTTGAGCAATCACCCGTTCTTTGTAAGCTTCGGCTTCCTGTACTTTACGCGAAGCCGCACCACGCGCTTTAGGAATCACGTCATTAGAATACGCTTCGGCCTCATTAATTAAACGCTGCTTGTCTTCCCTCGCCTTAATGGCGTCTTCAAAAGCGCCTTGAACCTGCTCGGGCGGTTGAGCATCCTGCAGGTTAACGCTGGTAATCAACACACCTGCGCTATAGGAATCCATAACCGACTGAATTTCCGTCTTGATCTCGGATACAATTTCACTGCGTCCTTCCGTCAGTACAAAGTCCATCGTGTTATGACCGATAACTCCTCTTTCGACGCTTTCAGTCACCTGTTTCAAAGTCGCCACAGGGTTAAACACATTGAAAGCGTAATCCTTAGCATCTTTAACCTGATACTGAACAGCCAAACGGACATCGATAATGTTTTCGTCTTTGGTCAGCATCAACGCCTCTCTTGGCACAGAACCCATTCCTTGACGCCCGCCGGAACGGTAACCGACTTCGATAAAACGTTGCTGCTCCACATTAACGATCTGAACCTGCTCGATCGGAACCGGCAAATGCCAATTCAAACCCGATTGAGTCGTTTCAACGTACGCTCCGAAGCGAGTAACAACTCCTCGTGTTCCCTCGTCGACGATGTAAAATCCGCTTAAACCCCACAACGCTAATGCGCCGGCAGCCAAAAAACCAAGACTCTTCATGGAAGAAGACCCACCTCCGCCTGAACCGCCTCCGAAGATGCCACCTATTTTTTCTTGTAAAGAACGAATTGCTTCATCAAGATCGGGTGGGCCGTTCTGATCATTACGACCGCTCCAAGGATCTTTTTTGTCGCCACCGGGCTCATTCCAGGACATATCAAATGCTCCAATTGGATGTTTTATGTAAGATTTAAAATTCGATAATCCATTTCATTGGTTTAATCAGCTACCCTGCCAACAAAACGGGCACTCGCCCAAAAACGTTATTCTATCGCAATTTACTCAATCCTGAGCAATTAACTGGAAAATTACCGACATTGTCATTTGATTTCTTCGACTTCGATATCTTTAAGCAAACCCAGGTATTTTTTATCGATTTCCACAGCCATATCCCAACCTCCACGATCATTGACCTGTTCTGAAATAATACGGGCAAAATTAAAGAGTTTTGCCCTAATACCTGCTTGTTCCGGCAACAAAATACATTTACGTTTTACCCGACTACTCGCAAAAACTTCGCTCAACGCTTGGTCTAGCAACTCACAGCCATGTCCAGTCAAGGCGGACATCCAGACCTTCACAGGATAACCATGGTCGTCATAATCGATATGAGGCTCGACCGATTCCAATAAATCGATTTTATTAAAAATCTGCAATTGCCGAATATCCCCGGCGCCGATATCTTCCAACACCTGATTAACATGAAAAATCGTTTCATCGCGATCTTCCGCATGAGCGTCGATAACATGCAAAAGCAAATCCGCTTCGCTAGCCTCCTGCAAAGTGGATTTAAAAGCAGCTACCAATTCGTGCGGCAGATGACGAATAAAACCAACGGTATCGGCCAGAACCAGCTCGGCACCGGAAGATGCCTTATAGTGGCGCAATGTTGGATCCAACGTCGCGAATAATTGATTGGCTGCATAGATATGTGCGTGAGTCAGGGTATTGAACAGCGTCGATTTGCCGGCGTTAGTATATCCAACCAGCGATACGGAAGGAATTTCGGCTTTTTTTCGCTTGCTACGTCCCTGATGACGCTGCTTTTCCACTTTTCCCAAGCGACGCTGAATCTGTTTAATTCTCATACCCAGCAAACGACGATCAGTTTCCAACTGAGTCTCGCCCGGGCCGCGCAATCCAATCCCGCCCTTCTGCCTTTCCAGATGCGTCCAGCCCCGAACTAACCGGGTCGACAAATGTTTGAGTTGCGCTAGTTCGACCTGCAACTTTCCTTCAAAGGTCTTCGCCCTCTGGGCAAATATATCCAATATCAGTCCGTTTCTATCGACAACTCGCACGCCCAACGCCTGTTCCAAATTTCTTTCCTGACTGGGGGATAAAGGATGATTGACGAGTACAATATCGGCATCATGAAGTTCAATCTGAATTTTAAGTTCATCCACCTTACCGGTTCCGATGAAATATTTAGGGTCAGGGCGATGACGACTGCCGGTCAAAACATGAACCGGCTCAGCGCCGGCGGATTTGGCAAGTTCTTTTAATTCCTGCAGATCTTCCTGTCCTATATTAAGATCCAAATGAACGAGAACCGCCCGTTCACCGGCATCAGGACGTTCGAACAACGATGTACCTCTTTTCGGCTAGTAAAGTTTGATTAGTCTTCAACGATTTCGCTATCTCTACTTAGTTTCACAGGTTTCCCCGGCACAATGGTCGAAATGGCGTGTTTGTATACCATCTGGCTCACAGTATTTTTCAGCATAATGACATACTGGTCAAAAGAATCGACCCGGCCCTGCAGTTTGATGCCATTAACCAGAAAGATCGAGACAGGTGTATGTTCTTTTCTAAGCGTATTTAAAAAATTATCCTGCAAATTTTGACTTTTTGACATCCAATTTCTCCTTATTATTTTCAGCCTGAGGATACATTACCCGCTAATTTTTATTATTTCAACAAAGTCTAATTAAATTTAGTACTTTTCCGCTATCTACCATAACTCTTCAACGCCTGCAGGGAAGGCAAGCCACATGACGATTTTTGGGCGGTCTAGTTAAACGTAAAACTCCTGACGAGATATCCTCGAAAATTTCAACCGCGTTGGCCGGTCTTTTTAATACCGATCTAAATACCGTTAAAAGCCCTGAAGAGTCGCTTAAAACATATGTTGGGACAATTCATAGTTTTTCAAGTTCAGTCGTTAGAAATTTTTTTAAAAGCCGATATGGTGCAATGCTCTTTCCAACAAATGGCTGTCACCGGTAATTAGCTTAAACGCATCGTTTTCCCTGCGCAGCCAAGTATACTGGCGCTTAGCCAACTGTCGAGTCGCCGCAATCGCCTTATCGGTCATCGTGGATAAATCGTATTCCCCACGTAAATACGCCCACACCTGCCGATAGCCGACTGCCCGAATCGAAGGCAATGACTCATCCAAATCGCTGCGCTGTTCGAGAGATTGAACCTCATCTATCAAACCTTGCTGCAACATTAAACGAAACCGTTCGGCAATTTTCTGATGCAATATCGACCGATCCTCAGGCGAGATGATCAGTTTGATCTGGCGATACGGCACTTGCTGCTTTTCCGCTTCGGAAAAAAAACGACTAATGGGTTTGCCGCTGATTTCGTAGACTTCCAAAGCGCGCTGAATTCGTTGCGGATCGTTCGGATGAATGCGACGCGCCGCCTCCGGGTCAATCTCCATCAGACGACGATGCATGGCCTCTTTACCTTTTTGCAACAACTCTTGATCGAGTTTCTTCCTAATTTCCGAATTGGCTTGTGGCAGTGACGCCAATCCGTGCAACAAAGCATTGAAATAAAGCATAGTGCCGCCAGCTAATACTGGAATCTTACCTCTTTCAGTAATATTGTCCATCAATTCTAGCGCATGCTTTCGAAACTGGCCGGTGGAAAAGGACTCGGAAGGATCAAGAATATCGATTAAATGATGAACAACCCCTCCTCTCTCCTCCATACCCGGTTTCGCGGTGCCGATATCCATACCTTTATAAACCATTGCCGAATCGACGCTGATAATTTCGCCATCTAAGGCCTGAGCGATTTTCACCGATAAAGCGGTTTTGCCGGATGCTGTCGGACCCATCAGAAAAATCGCTGGAGGCAATTGCGGGTTCGTCATACTACTGTCCCCGCATGAAAAATTTGTCCAGCTCCTTATAACTCAGCTCAACCCAAGTAGGCCTGCCGTGATTGCATTGCCCTATTCTATCGGTCTGTTCCATTTCCCTCAATAAGGCATTCATTTCTTCCATTGACAACTTTCTTTTGGCCCTGACTGAGCCGTGGCAAGCCATCGTCGCTAGAATTTCATTGGATATTTCCAACGCTCTGCGACTCATTCCGTGGTTATTGATATCGGCTAACATATCGCGAACCAGCGTATCCATATCGGTTTTTTCCAGAATGGCGGGCGTCGAACGTAATATAACCGTCTCAGGCCCCGAGCGACTGATTTCAAACCCCAGCGACGCAAAAAAATCCTGATGCTGTTCAGCTAAATCGGCTTCCGCGCTACTCACCTGAATTTTAAGCGGTAACAATAAAGGTTGGGTTGGCACTTGCCCGCTATGATACTGTTTTTTTAAACGTTCATAAGTCACACGCTCGTGTGCGGCATGTGCGTCGACCAAAATAACGCCATTAGCCGTTTCAGACAAGATATAGATGTTATGAATATGGGCTAACGCGTAACCCAACGGAGGAACAGATTCTGAATCCGATACCTCGGTTAATTGTTGAGCCTTATCAGAAACTTGCGGGTAGAGCGACGCGTAGGCTTTGACTTCTTCCGTCACCGACAGCGGTAAACCGCTCTGTCTCGGAGATTCGTTCGCGCCACGGTAGGAATGCCGAATAGCGCTGGATTGATGATCCGGGTACCGAATTGAAAGCGGCTCGATTTGCTCAACAGACTCAACCGGGGGTTGTTTTATTTGCGGCCTTTGCTCTGCCAATGACCGATGCAGCGCACTGAAGAGAAAATCATGTACCAGACGACCTTCTCTAAATCGCACCTCCAACTTAGCTGGATGGGCATTCACATCAACCAGCTGCGGATCCAATTGCAGAAACAACACAAAGACCGGATGCCTGCCATGATATAAAACATCCTGGTAAGCTTGCTTAACGGCGTGAACCACCAAACGATCCTTAACCAATCGCCCATTGACGTAAAAAAATTGCATATCCGGCTGGCTACGCGAAAAAGTCGGTAAGCCGACCCACCCATTCAACTGCAAACCGGATGAAGCAAAATCGATCTTCACAGCATTTTCGATAAATGCGGTTCCGCAAATGCCCGCAATCCTCTGTTCCTGTTCGGCAACACTGCGAGCTGGCCTCAGATTTAGAATTTCACGTTGATTATGGGTCAATTGGAAACCGACATCGAAACGGCTTAGTGCCATTTTCTTGATTAGGTTTTCGATATGGGAAAATTCGGTTTTTTCGGTTTTCAGAAACTTACGACGCGCTGGCGTATTGTAAAACAAATCGCGGACATCGACAGTCGTCCCTAATGGATGCGGATCCGGTTGTGGATCGAAATTTTTTTCCGTTCCGTCGGCGCTGACTTTCCAGGCGAACTCGGCTTCCTGAGTCCGAGAGATCAAAGTCAACCGGGCTACCGAACTGATACTAGGTAATGCTTCACCGCGAAACCCCATGCTCGCCACCCGCTCCAAATCCTGTAAACTGGCAATTTTACTGGTTGCGTGCCGAGATAAAGCCAATCCCAAATCTTCCTTGAAGATCCCACGGCCATTATCGCGAATTCTGATCAAACGGCTACCACCCTGCTCGATATCGATATTGATTTGCGTCGCACCGGCATCGAAACTATTCTCGACCAATTCCTTGACCACCGAAGCCGGCCTTTCCACAACTTCCCCGGCCGCGATCTGATTGACAAGTTGACTAGGTAAAGAATGAATACGCATGAAACAGCCTGAAAAAGCCGTATTTTACCGAACTGAAGGACTTGAGGGAACCTTGTTTACCGAAGCCGGTTTAACCTATCCTCAAGCTTCTAACACCAAAATCGGTGAATAATTTAAAAGAGTCGCAATAATCGTTAATAAAATTCATGCCCGACGATATAAAAAATAGCGCGGGGCTTTGAATAAACACCCAATTAACTGTCCGCCGGAATCATCAAAACCTGCCCGATGCGAATCGTATTTCCAGCCAATGAATTAGCGGCTTTGATTGCTTTCATAGTGACACCGTATTGCTGAGCGATTCCAGACAATGTTTCCCCGCGACTGATCACATGCTTGGCCGGATTGACCGACCTTGACGCCATCAAGGTATCGGGCGGCGCATATTCTTTAAAATACCCCAGAATTCCGCTAAAAATAGCATTAGCCATTTGTTGTTGGTGTTGATTACTGCGTAATTTTCGCTCTTCGCCCGGATTGGAGATAAAAGCTGTCTCCACTAGAATCGACGGAATATCAGGAGATTTCAACACCATAAATCCCGCCTTTTGCACTGTGTTTTTGTGTAAATGACCGATATGCCTAAAGTTATTAAGCACTTTGGCGCCGACTTTTCGGCTGGCCTCCTTACTGGCGGTTTGCGATAAATCCAGCAACACCGAAGCCAGCATTTCATCCTTGTCGTCAAGACTGACCCCTCCCGCCAACTCAAGATCGGCAGCATTTTCATGTTGTGCCAGCCAGCGAGCGGCTTCACTTGAAGCGCCGCGTTGCGACAGAGTAAAAACAGAAGCACCTCTGGCTTTGGAATTAGCAAAAGCATCAGCATGAATCGACACGAATAAATCGGCTCTGGCCTTACGGGCGATTTCCATCCGTTTTCTCAATCCTAGATAATAATCACCCTTACGTACCATAACGGCTTTCATACCCGGTTGCTTATCAATCAACGCCGTCAATTTTTTTGCAATCGAAAACACGACTTTTTTCTCTTGGGTACCTCTTGGGCCGTGAGCTCCGGGGTCTTCACCGCCATGCCCGGCATCGACAGCGATTATGATATCCCGTGCCTTATTTTTAACGGTTTTGGTCGCAGTATTTTTTGGTAGCTCGTCATTTTTGCCTACCCATTGACTACTCGAAACCTTTCCGACACTAGCCAGCACCAAATCTTGTTTAGGGAATAAGTCGACCACCAACCGATTACCGTATTGATGACTCGGCTTTAAAGAAAAACTTTTCGTAGTGACCTGAGTTTTCAAATCTAATACGACCCTTAAATCATTACCGTTTCTTATCGCAGTCCTAACTCTATTGAAAAGCGGGTGATTGCGAGGTGGCTGACGCAAAGGCTGATTCAATTTAGCGTCAGCGATATCAATGACTAGCCGCGGTGGATTGAAAAGAGGAAATACCGTATGGGAGGGCGCTTTTGAAACATCAAACACCATACGAGTATGGTCCGGCGCGGTCCAGAAACGAAGCGAATCCACCTTAATTGGGTCTGCAAGCGCAGACGCCGACAAGGCCAACCCTATGAAAAATGTCAGTAATTTTCGTAATAGAGCCATATCCCAACAACCAAAGCAATATTTTTGTTTAAATTATAGCACTATGTCTTTGTTTTTCCACCTTAGATTAATATTTTTTGTCAGCTGTTCCGAAAAAATTTCGCATTCGATCTCACGTCTGTGTCCGATCAACCTTAAAGTCAGTACAATATCCGGCTCGGGTAAAAACCCACTCCCCATTTCCGGCCACTCGATGAAAAGTAGACTGTTTTGCTGTAAGAAATCGCGAATACCGATCCATTCCAGCTCCTCCGGTTCTTTCAATCGATACAGATCGAAATGATATAATTGCCGGTTTCCCAATCGATACTCTTCCACTAACGTGTAAGTTGGACTTTTAACTACCCCGTCATACCCGGCCTCTCTAAGCACTCCCCTAACCAACGTGGTCTTGCCCGCCCCAAGTTCTCCATGCAAATACACCAGACATTTTTCCGGCAATGCGTGCCATAATTTAGCTCCGAATAGTTCGGTTTCTTCCGCGCTATTCAATTCAATCTTCATACGGTTTCCAACGTAAATAAACCACCGCACGCTTCAACAGACCGGTGGCAAAAATTTAATATTTCGCTCCACATTTATAATGCCGCCAAAACAAAATCGGGCATACTCTAAATGTGGTTAGTTCAATAATTGTCTGATAATCGGCAATAAATCGCTAGCCAACATCCCCCGTTCACCTTCTTTTGCTGCTACCAGGTCGGCGGCTTCGCCATGGGTGTATGCAGCAGTCAAGGTGGCTTTTTCCAGGGACATTCCCTGAGCGAGCAACGCAGCGATCATGCCCGATAAAACATCCCCCATGCCACCCGACGCCATTCCCGGGTTTCCGGTGATCGAAACAAACAAATCCCCGTTTCCTTTCACTAGGCTTCCGGCCCCCTTTAATAAAACAACACCACCGTAGCGCAGCTGGAGCTCCTTGATTGCCGCAAAGCGATCCTTTTCGATATCAACGGTTGAACAGCTCAGCAATCGCGCCGCTTCTCCAGGATGCGGGGTCAGAATCCGGTTTTGCAACCGTTCCGGCATCTTTGCCAAAAGATTGAGCGCATCGGCATCCGCTACACAATCGACTCCAGTCGTCATGACCGCCGAATACATGACCTTTGCCCAGGAACTTTGCCCCAAACCGGGGCCTATTACGGCAACACTGGCTTTCTTTAACAACTCGTTCAACTGTTCGGCCGTTTCAACTCCGTGACTCATAATCTCCGGTCGACAACAATTGATGAGATGACAATGCGCTTCGCGCGTCGCCACGCTGACTAATCCCGCACCGCATCTTAACGAGGCTTCTGCCGCCAATTTGATCGCACCGGTGTAACCGCTGTCCCCTCCAACTAATACTACATGGCCAAAACGTCCCTTATGAGCGCATCGATGCCTGATCGGCAAACTCGGTTTAGCAGCCAACTTGGCTGAAGGGAGAATGTCGGCAGTTACGTCTTCGGGAATCTGCAATCTGGAGAACACCCGATCGCCGCAGTATTCAGCCGCTTCACCTGTAAACAGGCCTTGCTTAAGTCCAATGAAGGAAACGGTACATGCGGCTTTGACAGCAGTACTCATTACTCGTCCGGTATCTGCGTTCAAACCGGAAGGTATATCTATCGCAATGACCGGACAAGCGGAAATATTGATCATTTCGATAGCGGCAGCAAAATCCCCGCCCACATTGCGGTCTAAACCGGTTCCCAGTAGCGCATCCACAACGATGTAACCCGTGAGCGGATATCTTGCTTGAAAAGGAACGATTCGGCCGCCGGCGTCGATAAACTCCCGACACATAATCAGAGCATCGCCGTGCAATCGTTCAGGATCGACCACAGCGAAAACAATCACCTGATATTGTGCTGCCAGCGCCATGCCGGCTACGACGTAACCGTCGCCGGCATTATTGCCACCACCGCAGAAAATCGCCAGTCTGCGGATTTTAGGCCAACGCAAACGGATTTGTTCGAACACGGCTGCCCCCGCGCGCCGCATCAGCAGACCTCCGGCAATCCCCTTTTCCTCGATGGCAATTCGGTCCATTTCCCGAACCTGAGCCGCTGTAAATAATTTTTCCGGCAACGCCTGCATGTTTCAATCAAAATAGAGAAGTTAGAAAACACAGTTAACAATCCGGTGAGGAAAATCGACCGGTTCGTCAAAACGGCCAATTTAGCATGTTTTCATGAACGGAAGAAGATCGAAAAAAAAGGCAGGTAAGACTAACCTGCCCTCAAGAAAAAAATATCTTTAAAGAGGAGTATGCCAGAATTGTCAGTTAATTCGATGACACGGCTTCATTATAAAGCGAAGAACATTCGCCTCCTTGATCTACATCAATTTTTACGCGCTTTCTGCGGACAACCGGCAATCCCCTGCAATTCTTTCAACAGCACTGTGACTTTTTCCAACTCAATCACCTCATCGGACTTGGTCATCGCCAACAACCTACGGTAACGGTTGATTGCCTCTTCAAATGTCTTGAACCAGTTTTCAAGTTTCCCGACCACTTGGCTCTCGGCTCGCTGCAGAACCGAGAGCGACAAGGCGCAGACAACCAAATGAAATTCGTCCCGGCTGGTACGACGCGCCAATAATTGCCATACGGTTTTTCCCGGCAATTGATTAATCTGCTCACGCAGCCATATCAATTCCAACGATTCGATCAGGTGGAAAAAAACCTCTGCGCATTCCTGCAATGTACTATTGCAATTTTTATTGAGCCAGATCACATCCAGACATAGATACATCATATCCAGATTGACGACATCCAAGGCCAGAGCCGATGGCACGCCATGTTGAATCAGACGATCCACTTCCTCGTCGATATGCTTGTTGGATTCGTCCGACATCACTTCCGGCAGAAAGCTTTTTAGCTGAGTAATGCCGTTCAAATAGGACTCGACATCCTTCGCGTCGGTCAGCGGATCTGCGATGCTTAAAAACCAATGGATGGCCCTTTCAATCAATTTTCTGAGTTGCCAATAAAGCACTTCAACCACATCATCGACCAGATGCAAATGCAGATGCTCGACCTCCTTCCATAAAACATCGATCGTAAAAATACGACAAACTTGTTTATAGACGGCGACAATACTGCTCAAAGAATAACCGGTTTCGTCCATGATCCGAAAAGGGAAAACGATGCCCATACGATTAACCATCGCATTGACCAGGCAATTTGCGACGATTTCATGAGCCAGATAATGTTGGCGAATCGGTTGCGGATATTTTTGTTGCAATAGCACCGGAAAATAAGCCCTAAGTTCCTGCGTCAGTATATTTTCATCCAAGTGAACCAGCTCGGGCAGCAACTGTTTTTTCAGCAATTGCTTACTGTAGGCTAATAGAACACTAATCTCAGGACGATACAACCCTTTACCTTTCGCCTGCCGCTCGACCAGCACATCATTGGCCGGCAGCCCTTCCAGCAACCTATTCAAGTGACCTTTGTTTTCAAGGATTTCTATCAACCATTGTATCCCGGCCAGGTCGTTCACCGACGTCCTTTCGATCAGACTGATAGCGCGATTCTGCTGCGAATTATTGGCTAACACCAATTCGGCCACGGCTTCGGTCATGCTTTCCAATAATTGATTACGCTGCTTATCTGTCAGGTCGCCTTGACTGACCAGATGATCCAGCAGAATTTTGATGTTGACTTCATGGTCTGAACAATCGACTCCGGCCGAATTATCAATCGAATCGGTGTTGATAATTCCGCCCTTACGGGCGTATTCGATCCGTCCGGCTTGAGTAAAACCTAAATTACCGCCTTCGGCCACCGACCGGCAACGTAATTCTTTGCCGCTGACACGTACCGCATCGTTGGACCGGTCACCCACTTCCAGATTGCTTTCCCGCGCCGCTTTGACATAAGTGCCAATACCACCATTCCATAGTAAATCTACCGGCGCCCGCAGCAAACATTTAATTAATTCGTTAGGCGTAACATGATCGATACTGACGTTCAGGCGCTCCTTGATTTGAGGGCTCAGTTGAACTGATTTCGATTGCCGCGAAAATACGCCCCCACCTTTGGAAATCAGCTGATGATCATAATCCGCCCAGGAACATCCCGCTAATGCGAATAGGCGTTTGCGTTCAACAAAACTCGTTTCCGGATCGGGATCGGGATCGAGAAAAATATGTTCATGGTCGAACGCACCGATCAACTTAATTTGGTTGGACAACAACATACCGTTTCCGAAGACATCGCCGGCCATTCCGCCGATACCGACGACAGTAAACGGTTTTTTCAGATAATTCA
This sequence comes from Methylococcaceae bacterium, assembly GCA_050304855.1. Classification (GTDB taxonomy): domain Bacteria; phylum Pseudomonadota; class Gammaproteobacteria; order Methylococcales; family Methylomonadaceae; genus Methylomarinum. The sequence goes on along the minus strand of JBNLEI010000026.1, from coordinate 12,904 downwards.
TTCCCAAGCGACTGAAATGATGCTTGACCGATTCCCATGTGCCGCGTGCGGTAATTCCCATCATTTTATGGTCGTAACCGTTGGAACCGCCGGAAGCAAATGCATCGCCCAACCAAAAGCCGTACTCCACAGACAACGCATTGGCATAATCGGAAAATTTAGCGGTCCCCTTGTCAGCGGCCACCACCAAATAAGTATCGTTACCGTCATAACAATTCACGTGTTGCGGCTTGATCACTTCGCCATTTTTCAAATTATCCGTCAAATCTAGTAAACCTCTGATCAAGATGCGATAACAGCTGATCACTTCCTGGTTACGCTGTTCGGCGGTCATCGTCTTACCGAGACACTTGACGACAAAACCGCCTTTGGCGCCGGTCGGCACAATGACTGCATTTTTGGTCATCTGTGCTTTCATCAAGCCTAATATTTCGGTCCTAAAATCCTCGCGTCGATCGGACCAACGCAACCCGCCCCGCGCGACGGGACCGCCGCGCAAATGAATACCTTCCATTCTGGGTGAATAAACAAAAATCTCGTAATGCGGCATCGGTTTGGGTATGTCGGCAACGGCAGAGGAATCGAACTTAATGGCGAAATACGGAATTCCCTGTTCGTCCAGAGGTTCTTTAAAAAAATTAGTGCGCAACGCCGCCTGTATCAGATTCAAAAATCGTCGCAAAATACGGTCATCATCTAACGACTTAACCTTATCGATAGCGTGTTCGATAGCTTTGCAAAGCTCCGCAACACTATTCTCACTCTGCTCCAGCGAAGGATCGAAACGCTGAATGAATAAATGCACCAACAAACGAACCACGTCCGGATTATTAGCCAACGTCGATTCAACGTAGACCTGACTGAAAGTGATCCCTATCTGCCGTAAATATAAATAAAAGGCTCGAAAAATATTAACCTGCCGCCAGGTAATTCCGGCTTTGATAATCAACTGATTGAAGCCGTCGTTTTCGGTTTTACCGAACCAGCATTGCTCAAACGCCTCCTGAAAACGCGGTTTCAGATTTTCCAGATTCAGGCTGCCGGTATCAATATCGACCAACAGGTTGAAATCATGCATCCATAGCTCGCCCTGGCACGCTTTTCGCTCTATTTCATAGGGCCTTTCATCACTGACTTTGACACCCATGTTTTCCAACATCGGCAGACTCCTAGACAAAGAGGCCTGTCCTTTGCTGAACAGTTTAAAACGCAAGGTTTTATTGCGGGTTGCGGTCAGCGGACTGTAAAGCAACGCCTCGGCCTGTTCGCCACCGGCTAGTAAATGCTCGAAACGCTCAATATCCAACATCGCGGTGCGCGTGGAAATATCTTCGCGATAAGCGGCGCTGAAACTATCTTGATAAAGGTTAAATAGCGCATTGGCCTTGGCCTCGCCATGATAATTCAATAATTCCTGACGTAACTCATCAGTCCATTCCGCCAGCGTGTCAATAATTTTCTGTTCGATCTCGTTGACATTATATTCAATGCAACAGCCGACATCGGTACGAATAATGAAATGAATCCGGGCGAGAATCGATTCCGATAACTGAACACTGAAATCGACGTTTTGCGCCGAAAACGCATCCAACAGAATTTGTTGGATTTTTTTACGCGATTCGGTGTGATAACGTTCCCTAGGAACATACACCAATAGGGAAATAAAATGGCCGTATACATCGTGTCGGGCAAACACCCTGACCCGTTGCCTTTCCTGCAACTGAATCACGCCCGCAGCACATTCAAACAGATCCTCCGCATCGGCCTGAAATAACTCATCCCGAGGCAAAGATTGCAAAATAAACATCAAGGAACGGGCTCGGTGGGAGTTTTTCCGAAAAGCGAAACGCTCGATCACAGTGAGGATTTTCTCGCGAACCATCGGAATCGTTTTTAGTTCCGTCAGATAAGCCGTCGAACTATACAACCCCAGGAAACGTTTTTCTCCGCTCAATTCGCCAGCAACGTTGTATTGTTTGATTCCAATATAATCCAGAAAAACCGGGCGATGAACGGTCGACCTCGAAGTCCCTTTGGTAATCAACAACGGCTGTTGATTATTGATTTTGGCGAACGCGTCGACAGACATCGGTAGAAAACCTTCTCCAGGCAACTGGGCGATGCTATCTCGAAGTATGCCTAATCCGGAATTAGGTATCGGCTTGAAACCAACCGCATCGTTCTGTTTACTGAGTTCGTATTCCCGGTATCCCAAAAACACGAAATGGTCGTCGCATAACCATTGCAGAAAAGCGACCATATCGGCATATTGTTCACCCCCCCCCTGTTCAAAATCGCGAATGATCCCTTTCATATGACTCAGACAGGGCTGCCAATCCTGAGTGGCAGCTCGTACATCGATCAACACATCGTTGAGTCGCCGCTGTAGAAAATCCAGTTCGGCTTGATCGGTTTGACGGTCGATTTCCAAATGCATCAGACAAAGTGCCGTACTTTGCTCGTTTTCCGGGTCGGTAAATCCCAGAAACTCTTCCTGATCGCCTTTGAGAATGTTATAAACCGGATGAATGACCAAATGGTTGGTCAGCCCCTGCTGGTTGATCTCCATGCTGACCGACTGCAGTAAAAACGGCATATCTTCAATGACGATTTCGACAATGGTATGGCGGGACTGCCAACCGTCGGACTCTAATGTCGGGTTATAGACTTTAACTTTCTGACTCCCGGCTTTATGCTGCAAAGTCAGATTCCAATGAGAGAGGACCGCTCCATATAAATCAGCCGCGGCAATGTGCTCGATATCGTCAAACGGTACAGAATCGTAATATTGCCGGCTGAAAGCGATCAAGGTCTCCGCTAAAGCCGAATCCAGTTTTTCGGTGATATGCCGAAACAGATGACTTAAAAGCTTTTCGCTGACTTTGTTTTCCATGTGTTTTACCCGTCTAAACCCTATATCGTCACTTTAGCCGGCCTCGTCGCAAAAAGCCAGGGCCGTCCCTCGGCGAACAACAACTATGACCGCATCACCGATAAGATAACAAATTTACGGTTGGAAGCTACTAACTCGTAACGACCGAACAATTTTTTCAAACTGTGATGATATTGCAAATGGCGGTTACCGATTACCCTTAATTCCCCGCCTTTGCGTAATACCCGACGCGACTGCTTAAACATTTGCCAGGCGATATGATCGCCCACCGCATGCTGTTGATGAAAAGGCGGATTACAAACGATACAATCCGCCGATCTATCGGGAATGCCGGTCAAACAATCGGTCGCAATAAAGTCGGCCCGCTGCCGTTCCGGAAAAGCACGACTAAAATTATCTCTCGCCGACTCAATCGCCATAAAAGATTCATCGACGAAAACGAGATGAGCATCAGGATATTGCTTCGCCAACATCAAACCGATAACACCGTTTCCGCAACCTAGGTCGATAAAATCCGCGTAGTTTCTGTTCTCAGGCAAATACTGCAACAAAAAACGAGCTCCGATGTCTAGGCTGTCGCGTGAAAAAACGTTAGCGTGATTGGTCAAAATGAAATCGGAATTTTCCAATCGATAACGAATCGGGTACGGTTGGGATATTGGCTCTGCAATCGCGCCCGAAGAAGGCATTGCATAAAGTAAACGTGCCTTTTTTTTTGCCAAAGATGCCGTCACCGGTCCCACCAATCTTTCCATTAACTGCCACACCGAAGGCGGAATATTTTTGCTCATCCCGGCCGCTATAACTCGGGTTTTCTCGCTTAACCAAGGCCGTAATGCAATCAATTGGTATTCTAGCAACGCCAACGTCTTAGGAATTTTAACCAACAAATAGTCAATCGGCTTTTCAGGCAACTGCAAACTGGTTAAAAAGGTTACAGAGTCCTCAGCTATGCCGTTACGCGACAAATTATCGCGTGTCGCTTGTTGCGACAGCCAGGAGTCGGTCATCGCCGCCGGTCTAAACGCGTGCAAAGCAACAGCCAAAGCGCCGAAACCGTCGTTCAATATCATAATTTCGGCTGTTATTTGCGGATACGATTCGGCCAAATCGTTTAATAAGTACTCGTCGGCAGCATCCCACGCCCTTAATGAGTCATGAGGCCTAAGCGGCAGACGATGCACTACAAATTCGCCCTGAGCTACCCGCATTAACGTCTCCATGAATTCTCTCTCGATAGATCAAAATACTATTTTAACAAACCGGACTTTGAAACCATCATGGCTCAATAAATACGTTAAAATAATCACCTTTGTTCACGTTCGCTTCAGTCGCGGACGCGTCGACTTTTTCAATCATATTATTCGAAAATAATGCAAATTCAGTGGTACCCGGGACATATGCACAAGGCTAGCAAGGAAATCAAGCAAACCTTGCCGCAAATCGATTTGATCATAGAAGTGCTGGACGCCCGCATTCCATTCAGCAGTCAAAATCCGATGCTCTCTAACCTACGCGGCGACAAACCGTGTATTCGAGTGCTTAACAAAAATGATCTGGCAGACCCCGAGCGTACTAAGCAATGGCAGGCCTACTTGGAGCGGGAACACAGCGTCAAAACCTTGGCCGTCACCACCCAGCAGCCCGAAAAAATCCGGCAGATCATTGATCTTTGCTGCAAAATGCTGCCCGAAAAAACCGCCGCCAACAAAGTTATCCATACGATGATCATGGGCATCCCCAACGTCGGCAAATCCACCATCATCAATATCCTGGCCGGCAAAGTCATCGCCAAAACCGGCAACGAGCCGGCGGTCACCAAGCGCCAGCAACGCATCAACCTGCCGGGTAATATCGTTTTATCGGATACGCCGGGCGTTCTTTGGCCGAATGTCGAAAACAAAAACAGCGGCTACCGTCTGGCAGCCACTGGCGCCATTAAAGACACCGCCATCAGTCACGACGATGTCGCCTTCTTTACCGCGGAATTTCTACTCCGACACTACCCGAAACGACTTGAAGAACGCTATCAACTACAACAATTGCCGAACTCGGAAGCTGAATTGATGGAGTTGATTGGACAAAAACGAGGTTGCCTGCGCGCAGGTAAACAAGTCGACCTGGATAAAACTGCAAAAATTTTGCTGACCGAATTCAGGAACGGCACGCTAGGTCAGATCACCATGGAAACGCCGGAGATGATGGAAGCCGAACTTCAACAATTGTCCATCATCCGAGAACAAAAGGCCGCTAAAAAAGCCGCCCGAAAAAATAAATGGAAAACGGAGAACCGATTTTAAATCCGCACCGTTTGTTCATACTTGTTATATCCTTGACCGCTTAAAGATTAAAATCCGAGCTTACCTTTTAATTTTGCGAATGCCTGCTCGATGGAACTATCCATAGCCGCCACCTGATTCATCGCCACAATGATCCGGGTCAATTGCGGAAAACCGGTGCTGCGTTCGGCCACGGTATAAACAGGCTGGACATAGAGCACGGTACCGGCGACCGGAACAACAATCATTCTTCCCCTGATCACCTGAGTTCCGCGTTTTTGCCAAAGATTGAGTTGACGGGATATTTCCGGATCCTGATTAATAAAACCGGTCATCTGCGCAGGACCTTCGATTTGCTGGTCGATAGGAAACTTATAAACCTGAATGTCGGCGGAATAGACCGTCTGACAATCGACGGCTCTAAGGCAGCCCGCCATTGCGATCATCCGCAGATTGTCGCGACCGATCTGAGCCAAGGGCGCCACCAATACGAATCTGAACTGACTGTCGGCCGCATCATGATTGCCGCCGCCCTGAAGCCTGAGCGTCAAAAAATAAGGCAGTACTTTATGACCCTCTATTTCAGGATAATTCATCGCTTCACTCTGCTGATAGTAAATATCCGCATTGGTTTGGTGGTACCGCGCGTAAACGGCCATTTGCAAGGCAAACAACTTTGCCGGATAACTCAGGTGGTTAATAAAGGCTTTTGGAATATCCTCTCCGTCCTTAAACAAAGTCGGATAGATATTACGGTAACTGCGTGCGATCGGATCCGTGGGATCGATCAAATAGAAATCGACCGCACCTGAGTAGGCATCGATAATGATCTTAACCGAATTGCGGATAAAATTGATCTTTTGTGTTTCGCTACCGTTGCCGCCGTTCCAAGGAAAATCGAATAGCCTGACTCCCGGATAGACTTCCGACGTGGTATAGGCATCGGCAATCCAATAAATTTTCTGATCAACCACGACCGGATAAGGATTCGGATCGATCGTTAGAAAAGGGGCCACTGTCTTAATCCGTTCGAGAATGTTTCGCCTTAACAAAATACGACTGTCTTTACCGATATTGGTCGTCAGCAATAAGTCGATATCGCCAAAATAACCAGCGAATACGACTTTCTTAAAAATCGACGACACATCGATCCCGCGACTCATCGTCAAGTTGGTTTTTAATTGAACATCATCGCCGACCAGCTCCGGGGACCTGGCATTATTCGGCATAATGGCGTAATCATAATCAGCTAACCCAAAAAACACCTGCGGCTGACTGAGCGCCAGTTTTTCGTAAACCGTCCGGTTGGATAACCCTCGGATCAACCATTGCATCGGCTCATTGGCCTGCTGCAATGAAGGTGTCATCGCCACCCCGAAGCCATGAGTGTAAATAAAATGTATATTGTTCCAGTTTCTTGCCGGTTGCGGCAGTTTGTCCGTCCGTAATTCACGGGCTGCCACATCGACTTGGACATTGCGCCCTTCAATCGAATAGCGGTCCACCGCAATATCGAAAAAACCGAAAAAAGGCCTGATTGCCTGCATTTGATCGAAACCCGCTAACAACAACTCATGATCCCACAGCGGTATATTTTCAAGCACATCGCTAATCGCTTTGCTATCGATTTTTTCGAAAGTCTTGTGAATCGGGTAATCGAGCGTTTCCACGCGATCCAGTCCGAACGCCTGCAAAGTGGAGTTGATGTGGTACTCCATATTCCGTCTCTCCGCAGTGACCGGATTCGGCGAAACATAAAAACGGTCGATTAAATCCGGAATCCACTGGGTGTGCTTGATAGCCACCATCCCCGCATAAACGAAGGCGCAGGCAATCAAGAACTTTTGGCCCTTGCGGGAGCAAATATAATAAATCGCCGCCGCGGCGGTAACGCTAAAAGCCAAGAAATTCAGCCAAATTAAAGGCAATTGAAAATTGATTTCTACGAACCCAGGGCCGAAATAGACCGGCTCGTGTCTATCGACATATAGGATATCGTAGCGCTCCAGCCCGATCGACCAGGCTTGAATGGCCACAATCGCAATCATCAACATCGTCAAATGGATTTTTACCCCGCGAGGAAATAATTGACCATCGTTGAGCTGACGATTGGCTACCCAATAAATCCAGGCGACTGTGGCGAACAACAGAGAAAAAACCAGTAACAACTCGTTTTGCACTAACTGAATGAATGGATAGGAAAATAAATAAAAGGCGATGTCTTTACCGAATACAGGGTCTTTCAGACCCGAACCGGCACTGAACAGAAACAATAAGAAATCCTCCCAATGCAGATAAATGGGAGTCAAAATCGGTATCGTAAATACGATGGCGGAAACCGCAAACAACTTGCCGGAAGGCTTCAACAACAACCGGCTTAGCCGATTAAACCAGCTTGAGCCGGCAAACAACCGGGCCGGATCAAACCCTAGCAAATGGGGAATCAGAACGAAATTGGCGAAAATAAAACAGCCTTGCAGCAACGTAATCAGCACGACGATAACATCGCGGTAAGCGATTCGCATTAGATAATAGGTTAGAAAATCCAGCGATGCATGCCACCAGACTTCGACCAAAAAATCCACCCCGGCCAGGACGCTTATCCCGATTAAAAGGAAAAATATCGTCCCCGGAACCGCCAACCGTCTGAATAAAGGAGCATTGCCTGTTTTCATAAGGGTTCGCCTTAGGTATCAATCGAAGTTAATATCATATATGAAATGTCCGAAAAACCTAAAATAGCTGCGAACCGTATCGCCCGATAAGCATGACTATCCAATCACGCTATAGGCCGGCTTGGAAAGAAATAATCGCCTATGATAATAGTTATCGTGGCCAGCGATGCAGAATGAATTCGACCGCTTCTTTGATATTCAAATCGCGGGTGCCGCCGCCGGTTCGCAAATAGAATTTAGGCTCTTTTCCTTGTTGAAGAAACACCGGCCTGAAAGCCGGCAAAATGATCAGCCGACAAACGTCTCTTTGTTCAATCACATGAAAAAGTACTTTAACGAAGCGACATAAATCCGCTCCAAGTTGGGTGGAAATAGCCGTCACAATAGCCTGTTCGAAACCATCCTGATCCGCCCTTTTCAAAGCCTGATAATCTTGCCGTAAACCCAATATCTGTCCGTCATCGGCCACGCCGATCAGCAACGTTCCGCCATCGTGGCTATTCAAATAGCCAGCAATGGTTTTCAAGACTACATTTTCCAGATTTCGGTTGATACGTTGCTCGACCAAGTCCCATCGGTAAGAAGATTTGAATTCCAGATACTGGCTTTCTCCTTGTGCAATCAAAGAAAGCAGGTCAACATCCAGTTCGCGGCTCAGGCGCTGTATTTGCTGTAAACGAGCATGCAAAATACTGTGAATCCAAGCCACCGTCAGGCCGAACATAACGCCGACCCCTGTGATGAAAACCGTTTTTTCAGGCGATTCGCCGCGTAGCGAATTTTTTAACTGGGTCATCACATGCTCGAGAACCGATTCGGATTCCCATTGCCCTTCCAGCAAATCCGAAATCTCGTAAAAATAAACAAACTCATAGATCGGCGAAAAAACGAAAAATCCGACGAGAGCCCCGATCACGGCTGCAGAGAAATAATAACCGAACAACAGCCGCCACAACGAGAGAATAAGTAGAAAAAAACGTTTCATGAGATGTTTATAGCATTAAGCGAAAATCTTTACCTATATCAAAAAAATCGATGCTATTGTTATTGCATTGAACCTTACTAACAAGTTGGAATGGAAGGCAGGGAGCGCAGAAAATAAAATATCAATCCTCTAATCGACGTCACAACCACGCTCAGCGATATCTAAGCCTATACCAATAATATCCGACCCATTCATGGATCATTAAGAAATTCTTCTCAAGTGCCGCAATCGACGGAATAAATCTGAAGATATCGGGGGCTTCATCATTGGAAATAAAATCGGTCGGCGCTGGCACTACTGCCAGGCCGGTTGCCCGAAACTGCGTTAGAGCTCTAGGCATATGGTAAGCCTGCGTCACTAGAATAATGCGCTCGACACCATCCGATTTTAACAACACCTGGCTATAGCGGGCATTTTCAGCAGTATTCCGACTGCGTTTTTCCAGCCAGCGGACAGTCAATCCAAAATCCTGATAAAGTCGCGAAGCCATAACCTCTGCTTCGGTCGTCTCGTAATGCCGCGGTTTCCCTCCTGAAACCAGAATCGGCAAACCGGTTTCCCGGGCAAGTTTCGCCGCATATCGGATACGTTTGGCAGTTCGGTCTCCCGGTTCATACCCTGCCCCGTACTCCTGCCCGGATTCCTTGATGCCACCTCCTAAGACCACAATCGCTTGAGGTCGATATCCGGTAACGACACGGGAATTCAAAACGCCGACCGATTCCCATTGTTTGGCAAGAAAATTTGCCGTCCAGGGTAAGCTGAAAACCAACAAAGCCACGACGCTCATGGAAAGTAAATGGTACCCCCATCTTTGCCGGGAAAAGACTAACCCTATCCCTGCTAAAACCAAAAAGCCCAGCGGTGGGAGAAATAAAGCTTTAATAACGGAAATAACTTGGAATTCCATCAACAAGATCGCCAGCTTAATAAGTTTTAACGGTTTCTTAGCATTATGCCAACAAGCTCAACTCGGTCCCCTTCCATCAAAAGCTTAGCGCCAATCATAATCCTGCAAATAGCCTTAAAGTTCGCTAGGCGAAGCGAGAACCGGTTAGCTTGCCACCAACATATTTTCCAACGCCTTTTTGGCCAACGCCGCATCGTCGGCAGGCACTGAAACTTGATTGACAATATGACCTTCCACCAGATTTTCCAGTATCCAAGCGAGATGTTGAGGATCGGTTCTGAACATGGTAGAACACATACACAAGGTCGGCGCCATAAAATGAACGTTTTTTCCCTGCGCCTTACATTCTTCATGCAATCGATTGACCAGATTCAATTCCGTAGCGACCAGCCAACGGGTGTTAGGTTCGGCATCGCGGACGATTTTAAGAATGTTCTCGGTCGAACCGATATAGTCCGATTTTTCGCACACTTCGAAACACGCTTCAGGATGCGAAATGACCAGGGTTTCGGGATATTTTTCCTTGAACGCGTCAATATGTTCCGGCTTGAAGGCCTGATGCACGGAACAATGGCCGTTCCACAAGATGATCTTGGCGTCGCGGATTTGCTGCTCAGTCAAACCACCCATCGGTTGGGTAAAATCCCAGGTAACCATCTGCTCCAGCGGAATTCCCATACGGAATCCGGTATTGCGACCTAAATGCTGATCCGGAAAAAACAGTACCTTCTCTTTTCTGGCAAAGCTCCAGTCGAGAATTTTCCGGGCATTCGACGAGGTACAAACGATACCGTCATATTTCCCGCAAAATGCCTTGAGATCCGCCGCCGAGTTAATGTAAGTGACCGGAGTTACCGTCTTTTCGACGTCGATCACTTGAGACAGTTCTTCCCAACATTTACGTACCTTGATTAGGTTCGCCATATCCGCCATGGAGCATCCCGCCGCCATGTCCGGCAAAATGGCGATTTGATCCGGACGTGACAAAATGTCGGCGACTTCGGCCATGAAATGCACGCCGCAAAAAACGATATATTCGGCTTCGGATTGCGCCGCTTCACGGGACAATTTTAACGAATCGCCGGTGAAATCGGCATGCTTGAACACCTCGTCGCGCTGATAGTGGTGTCCCAAAACGACGCAGCGACTACCCAATTTAGCTTTGGCAGCAACAATACGCGCCTCGCACTCAGCGTCTTCGAGCAATGCATAATCTTCAATCGGTAACAGTGTTGAATTCATCGCGAACCTGTCTTTCAATAAATTGTTAAGACAATCGATTAGGCAATCCATTCCCGGATTTACCCTTTCGATTAAAAAACAAAGGCCACAGAAGCCTGGTTTGAGGCTTCCATGGCCAGCGGATAGGGTTTCAAGCCGACCGCTATCAGTCGTCTTGTTGCGTTTCTTCTTTGCCGGCTTTCTTACGCAATCTGATTCCTAGCTCCCGCAACTGCGCGTCATTGACCACGGCAGGCGCATCGATCAGAGGACAAGCCGCTGTCTGCGTTTTCGGGAATGCGATGACTTCGCGAATCGAGTTCGCGCCGCTCATCAACATCACCAGTCGATCCAACCCGAATGCGATACCACCGTGCGGAGGACAACCGTATTTCAACGCGTCCAGCAGGAAGCCGAATTTCTCACGGGCTTCTTCCGGTCCGATACCTAAGATTCTGAACACCGTATTCTGCATCAACGTACGATTGATACGGATTGAACCGCCGCCCAGTTCCAATCCGTTCAACACCAAGTCATAGGCTCGCGACAACGCTTTGCCCGGATCAGCTTCCAGCTCTTCGAGAGTGCAGCTTGGCGCTGTAAACGGATGGTGAATAGCATTCCAGCGCTGGCTTTTATCGTCCCACTCGAACATGGGGAAGTCCACCACCCAAAGCGGCTTCCAGGCACCTTCCAACAATTTCCGGTCAATACCCAATTTAACCCTTAACGCGCCCATCGCTTCGTTGACGACATTGGATTTATCGGCACCGAAAAAGATCAGATCGCCGGTTTGCGCGCCAGTCTTTTCCAATACTTTTTCCCATACCGCGTCCGGGGCGAATTTAATGATCGGGGACTGCAGCCCCTCCACACCGGCATCCAGGTCATTAACTTTAATATAAGCCAACCCTTTGGCACCGTATATGCCGACATATTTAGTCAGATCGTCGATTTCCTTACGACTGAGATCGCCGCCGTTCGGCAAACGCATCGCAACGACCCGGCCGTTCGGGTCTTTAGCCGGACCTGAGAACACCTTAAAGTCGACGTCCATCATTTCATCGGCGATATCGATCAGTTCCAACGGAATACGCAGATCCGGCCGATCGGAACCGTATCGGTTCATCGCCTCCTGATAAGTCATCACCGGAAACTTGGCATCAAGCTCGACATTAAGGATGTCCTTAAACAAGCCGCGGATCATCTCCTCCATCGTTTCCATGATCTGGTCTTCGTTCATGAACGAAGTTTCGATATCCAACTGAGTGAATTCAGGCTGACGGTCGGCACGCAAGTCTTCGTCACGAAAACATCGCACGACCTGATAATAACGATCCATACCGGAAATCATTAACAACTGTTTATACAACTGAGGCGATTGCGGCAACGCGAAAAACGAGTTTTCATGGGTTCGGCTCGGAACCAGATAGTCGCGTGCGCCTTCCGGAGTCGCTTTTGTCAGATAGGGCGTTTCGATCTCGAAAAACTCATGCTCGTCCAGAAAATGACGTAAATGGCGCGTCACATCGCGACGCATACGCATTTTTCTCTGCATATCGCTACGACGTAAATCGATATAACGGTAACGCAAACGCGTTTCCTCATTAACCTCGATTTCGCTTTCCAGAGGAAACGGCGGCGTTTCCGATTCATTCAAGACTTCGACATGATTGACCAGCACCTCGATTTCGCCGGTACTCATGTTTTTGTTAATCGTACCTTCAGGACGTTCCCTGACGGTCCCTTCAATACGGAGAACATATTCGCTACGAACGCTTTCGCCAGTCCGGAAAGTATCGGGCGTGTCAGGATCGAACACCACTTGAACCAGACCGGTACGGTCGCGCAAATCGATAAAAATAACGCCGCCGTGATCCCTGCGACGATGCACCCAGCCGCACAATGAAACTTTTTCCCCTAAATGTTGTGTATTTAAAT
>JBNLEI010000025.1:0-4375 GCA_050304855.1 Methylococcaceae bacterium | reverse complement strand
AGGCTTTGTTCGGAGCCGACAGCGTTAAAACCAATCGAAATCGTCGTTGATCTTCCTGGCCCGACGGGTAGTCAACGGTTAAATTAAAAGCGCGGGATAAGCATGTAGACCTTGTGGCGGAGTGCTTGCGGACGCGGGTTCAATTCCCGCCGCCTCCACCAATTCAACTTCCGAGAAAGTCCTAAAACCAGCGTAAATGCTGGTTTTTTTATGTCTTCATGGTACGATTACGTCCGAGGTAGTCCGGTCACATCCGGGGGTACTTGGGGGTATATTTGGGGGTATCTGGGATACCCTGGTGCTAGATACCCCCAGAATTTGCTGCAGACCAGTATCGACGGGGGTTTAATGCCTTTAACAAATACAGCGGTTTCAAACTCAAAACCAAGAGACAGAGCTTATAAATTATTTGATGGCGGCGGGCTGTTTTTGCTCGTCAATCAGAGCGGCTCCAAATACTGGCGGATGAAATACCGATTTGCCGGCAAAGAGAAGCTACTAGCCATTGGAACTTATCCGGAAGTCAGTCTGAAATCGGCAAGGGAAAAACGGGAAGAGGCCCGGCGTTTGTTAGCCGAGGGTATCGATCCAAGTGAACACAAACAGGCAGCCAAGTTGGCTGGTGATCAGGAAAGCTTCGAGCACGTCGCCCGCGAGTGGCACGGTAAATATAGATCGAGCTGGACCGAAAACCACGGTGACCGAATCCTGACTCGGTTGAAAAACGATATTTTCCCGTGGATAGGAAAGCGTCCAATCAAGGAAATAAATGCACCCGAACTGTTAGCGTTGCTTCGGCGAATAGAGAGCCGCGGGGCCGTCGAGACGGCTCACCGGGCTATGCAGAATTGCGGGCAAGTATTCCGGTATGCGGTCGCTACCGGCCGGGCGGAACGCGATCCGACCGGCGATCTTAAAGGCGCATTGGCGCCAGTCAGAAAAAAGCACCTTTCCAGTATTACCGATCCCGAAAAAGTAGGCGAGTTGCTTCGTGCGATCGATGGCTACGAGGGCCATTTTATTTCGCGCTGCGCTATGCGCTTGGCTCCATTGGTTTTTGTTCGGCCTGGCGAGCTGCGCCAGGCTGAATGGGTTGAAATCGACCTTGGGAATGCCGAATGGAAGATACCGGCGGAAAAGATGAAAATGCGCCAAGTCCATATTGTCCCGCTATCGCGGCAGGCCGTTGAGGTGCTACGAGAAATCGAACCCTTGACCGGAAACGGCCGCTATGTGTTCCCCAGCGTCCGGACCAATAAACGGCCAATGTCTGAAAACACGGTGTTGGCCGGACTTCGGCGGCTCGGATACGGCAAGGAGGAAATGACCGGGCATGGTTTTCGCTCGATGGCATCCACCCTGCTTAATGAGCAAGGATGGCACCGTGATGCAATAGAAAGGCAGTTGGCCCACGCCGAACGGGATACGGTACGGGCGGCGTATAACTATGCCGAACATCTGCCGGAGCGCCGGCGCATGATGCAGGCCTGGGCGGATTACCTGGAAGGCCTAAAAAATGGTGCTGAGGTGATATCGATTAGGAAAAGGGTAAATCAGTTTAACAAGCATTGAAAAGTGTTTATGAAAATTTTTACCGAATTGATAACGGAACGATTTGAAAATCGATTATTAGAGGTACAAGAATCGCTTAATGAAATAAGTTTGTTGCTTAATAATGATCAAGAACAAATAAACGAATTTTTTGTGTATTTTTCTATTTCTTGTTGGGGTTCTAATCCGAAAAAATTAAAACTAGATCAGGATGAGCTACGAAAAGCAAAGAATATAAATGAAAAAATTGCAAAAAAATCCTACGAGCTATATGAGCTTTTAAATGAGTTAGAGAGTATTGAATCGTATGATGTTAATTGGCCAATTTTTTCTTTAGGAGAGCTAATTAAGGATGCGGAGAGTCTGAGTTACAAGCTTGATCCGGTCAAAAAAAGAGCTACAAGGCAGCGGTGGCTGTATAAAAAGGTGCTGGGAAAAACAATTGAGAAAATTAACAAATTAGACGAATCGCTTGAATATTTTCCAAGCGTTAAATACGTTCTATATGCTTTAAACAATCAAAGCAAGTTGCATTCTTTTAGAAATCCTATCGAGCGACAGACGTCTCCTCGTGCAGCGATAAGATTTTTTTTGAGAGAGTTGGTTTCATGCGTGGAACATAATATTTTTTCTGAAAAAATCCTTAGTATTAGCCATGCTTCTGTAGCAGACCTTTTTAACGTAGCGCTTGATTTAACGGATGACGAATTGATAAGTTCTGACAATGTAAGAAAAGTTTTTAATGAAATCATAAAATCGAATGGTGACGGACAACTCGCGTAGAAAATAAGTTTGAGTTGTCCTGATTTTTTATTCAACATCACTCAACAATACACTCACGTTTAACAACAGCCGATAAAGTTCGGCGGGGTGTTTTTCATGAGTGTTTCACAGCTACCTGATACCGGGTTCCTACGTCTGCCACAAATCCTTGGTGATCCTAAAAACGGCGTTCCCCCAATTATTCCTATATCAAAAACGAGCTGGTATCAGGGTATAAAGGTCGGTCGATATCCAGAGCCGGTAAAACTGTCGCCGCGTTGCTCTGCTTGGAGGGTGGAGGATATAAAGCGACTGATCGATGAAGTGGTTGCGTGATGTTATTGACATCGATCGGTACGGCGGCTAAGATTGATTTACACTCGCAAAAAACGAGTGTGCGGTTTGAGACCCGCGAAAACAAAGGTGCAGGCGATAGCACCAATAAAGGTTTATCGCTTTTTTTACGCCCAAAATCCGTGCTGACAATCGTCAGACGTTCACTATCAATGGTGGGCGGGGAGTTGGAGCGGTTCCTTTGTACCGCGTCTCAAGCCAGCTTTCTGTCCCACCGCCCGAAGTATGAGACCTTCGATGGTGGCTTACAACCAAACAAAGGAGTAAGCGCCATGCCTACTTATAGCACCCAAAATCCGCCCAAGAATCCGGGCACATTCAATTCACGTTTCGATTTATTCAAACTGCACAACGGCGTTAAAACGCTGGTTTGTCGCGGTATCAACTTGGAGCAAGCACGCGGTTTGCTGCCGGAATCGCCGGTTTATCGCCTGAAGTTCACCGGCATGGTGAAAGGCGGTGCGGCATGAGCACCTCGACAAGCAAAATGCCATCCAAGGACGCAGCCGTTAGTTCGTTCCTCGATCAGATGGCCGCGTTACAGAGCGAACGACAAGCCGCGATCGACAACGGCCTTCCCGCATTGCAAAGACTTGCAACTATCGCTTATGGCGACACGGGCCAAGCGAGTACGGTGCGGCGGTTCGTGCTTGGCTTATACAACGGCCGCCGTTTTCCCTTAGATCCGACGACGTTGCGCGGGCTGGACAAGGAGTTGTTTGACGATTGCATGGCAGTGTTAACGCTGGATGCAAGAGCGACTGTCAAGGAGGTTCACGAGTATTTCGAAAACGGCAGCGAACTGTTCGAAGCCTTCGCGCGGATGGAGGGCGAATGATGGAACCAAACTTTCGATTAATTTCAACTCCCCACGTATCCAGATCCTCGACATTCGACGTCCCTTATTTTCAGGTGGTTTGCAACGTCGGGAGCTTCCGTGCCGTATGGCTTTCGCCCATGCTGGAGACGGAATCGCAGGCGAGGGAAGCCGGCGTTTTCCTGAAGGGGCTCATTCCTGACTTGTGGATCGTAAATCCGATCTGTTTTTATTCTTCGGCGAATGCCAAAGGTCGTGAGGGCGTGATTGACGGAATCGTCATGAAATCCGATTGGGATGGTTGTAGACCTGAGCATTTCCAGGTCGGCATCAACTGCATTGAATCGATTCTGACCGCTTCTGATCCGGACATGGCCGATTACGAGAGGAATGGGTTTTTGGAAGTCCTAACTGTATTAAGAAATTTAACCGGCAACCGCGAGCAGGTTGCGCACAAACAAACCGGAGGCGAACGCCATGAATGACTTCAATGAAATAAAGACCATCACAATCAATAACCAGGAGATCGAAATGCCCGATGGGGCGTTCTGCGAAAGAAACGCACAATCTCTGCTTTTTGCCGGGTATTTAATGCACGCGTTGGGAAAAGACGGGAGGTTCGATGAGCTGGGGCTAAGCAAGGACGAGCTTGAATTGATAAACATGCGCCTTGATGACGTTGAATGCTGGCTGGTGCCGGCGCTTAAGGGCATGGGAGATGCCGTTTCCTCGATAGACCCGCAAGAAATTGAGTTGGAATCTATGCGGCACGTCGGTTACTTGATCAGTTCGCTGGTTGAGTTGCTCGGCAAGGTCCAGAAGGTGAGGAGGCGTTTTGACGAGGTAAGCAGCAACGCATAAAAAACCCCGGCAGCACTAGCGATGCTGCCG
>JBNLEI010000024.1:0-3334 GCA_050304855.1 Methylococcaceae bacterium | reverse complement strand
TGGGGTTTTTTCCGCTTCACGATAGAAAACAGCCCGCAGCTGCATAAGGTCGCCTCGGCTCAACCCGAAGAAAACTGCATGGCCTGCCATCAGGCCAAGGCGGCCAAGGACCAAGTGTTTATGCAATATTATCCGGTGTTGCGTGCGGCAGCCGGCCGAGGTGACGCAGGTACAGGCCGATAATGAATTACAGGTTCACATCCGTAATCACAATTATTGATTCCCGCATGTATCGCCCTCTCTCGTTGGAGAAAATCTATGAATACGCATACAGTCAGTTTAATCTACGGCGTTGTTTTTACCGCCGTAGGCATTTTGGGCTTCACGCCGAACCCGGTCATTTCCGAAGTCGGTATTTTCACAACGAATGCCGTCCATAACCTGATCCATGTCTTGTTGGGGGTGACATTTATTTTGGGAGCCATACAATTACCCGGCTACGAAAGCCGATTGCTAAAACTATTGGGATTGGGCGGCATTGCCGTAACCCTATTAGGTTTTTTAACCGATGGCGACATGATGTTAGGCGTCATTCACGTCAACGAAGCCGATCATTGGTTGCATCTGGGACTGGCGTTGATCGTGCTCGCTTCCGGCTTCCTGTTCAAAGACAGCAAACCGGCTTGGAGCGCTCGGGTTGTGGACATCAAATGACCGCCGGCTGCCAGGCATTCATAAACGAAGTGAGAGGCGGCACCCTGTGCGCCTCTCTACTGACGTTGCCGCTTAAGCTCGGCAGGATGCGGTGAGGCTCAAATCGCACCGTTCGAGTTATTCGTCAGGGCCGTAGGGCGCGATAACCAACGGGCATTGAGCCGAATCCTTATAACCTGCTAATACAGCCTCCGTTCCTCTTCCCAATACACCGGACAAACGCTTTCCTCGACCAAATGACGAAAGGTGGAATACGGCCTTTATGTCCCGTGGGTAAATCGGCTACCCTAAAACCAATCGTGTTTTAATTAGGGCAATATCAACATAATCCATATGAGCCTATTTACCTCCCTTATCGTTGATAGAACCTAAGGAACCTCTGAAAAACTAATGTTCAGAACGGTAGTGGCTCAAAAAATTGGTCAATATTTCAAACATTGGTGCTGATTTTTATAAAAACAGCCGCTTTTCCCTGAAAACAAGCCCATTTACCGGCTTATTTTCAACTTTCAGACGCAATAAGGCGTCGACGTTCATACGCGTCACCGCGGATGACATTGGCAATGGCCGTCAGGAAGGTCAAACGGGCCGCATTTTTAGCCAAGCCCCAATACCGACTCTTGGCATAACCAAAGCGGATTTTAATATCCCGAAACACATGTTCGACCTTGGCTCTGCGACTGGCCAGTACGCTCGCCGCCTGGCGCAGTGTCTGGGCATGCTCGCAATCGCCTCGGGTTAACTTGGCCAGTTTGCCCGGACGCATGGCAATCACGCAGACCGGCGCGTTTTCTGTCGGCATCTCAGGGCGCTTATCCAATCCCTGATAACCCGCATCACCTTGTACGAAGTGTTCCTCGCCGTGCAGCAATGAGGCAGCTTCGGCAATGTCGCTGACATGCCCTGATGTGACTTTGAGCGTATGCACCAGCCCGGTTTCATGATCGACACCGATATGAAACTTACTGCCGAAAAACCATTGATTGCCTTTTTTGCTGGAATGCATCTCAGGATCACGCGCCCGGCTTTTATTTTTGGTCGAGGTCGGGGCTGCAATCAGGCTGGCATCGACGATAGTTCCGGCTTTTAAAAACAGCCCTCGCTCGCTCAGCGTTTGGTTGATAACTTTGAATAGCTGCTCGGTTAATCCGTGTTCTTCCAGTAGATGACGAAACTGCAAAATGGTGCTTTCATCCGGCACCGTTTCTAATCGGATACCGCAAAAGCGGCGCAGCGATTCAATCTCATACAACGCATCTTCCATGCCCGGATCGGAATAGTTGTAGACAATTTGCGCAACGTGGACATGCAGCATCGAATCCAATGGAAACGGTTTACGACCTCGTCCCTGGCCTTGCGCATAGTACGGCTCAATCACCGCCAGCATGGCCCGCCACGGCAATAAGCCGTTGAGTTGATCGAGAAATTTCTCCCGTCGCGTCACTTTGCCTTTATTGGCGTATTCGGCATCGGCAAAACTGATTTGCTTATAATGATCCATGGGTGTCATCTCGAAAGCGGATTTGATCCTATATTATATACCTCACTCTGTGCGCCACGGGCTATTAATCAGAGGCTCCTTTAGCACCCTATCATTTCCGATAAGCACATAAAATTAACTAAATACCAACAAGGCATGTAACAAAATTACTGATAGTCAATTTTACCTTACCACCCAGCCACTAGAGTAGAAGTATCAGAACGGCTCATCGGGTCGGTTTTTGCCGATCAAACATTTTCGAATGATTTGTATTGTGGCGAATTCGAAAAATTATATCTCTGGTAATATTCGAAATTGCCCTCTCACATTGCAAATAGGTTAATATGAATCCAAATAATCGAATGCAAAGGTGAGTCGATTTATCTTGAAAAGAGAGAAATGCAAACGAGGGAAAAGGTCAAAATCCTTAATTGAGATTAATAGATTTTAAAGGGCTTGGCACAGATAGGGCACATACAAGGCACCGAGCAAAAATGGGCCGTTAGAGGTAGAGGTCAAAATGGCGCGCCCGAGAGGATTCGAACCTCTGACCTCAGCCTCCGGAGGGCTGCGCTCTATCCAGCTGAGCTACGGGCGCTAATAGAAATGAAGACGGAATTATACTGGAATTTTGCAAAATGTGCTTTGTCATTTCTCGGGTCCTTAACATTTGCTCCGCCCGGTCGGAACAGGCGGCTTCGGTGCGATGGCAATGGTTATGACAGCCGCTCATTTTTAATGAATTATGGTGTTGAAAAAGGACTTTGCGGAGTGGGTAATTGAGTCGGCGGGTGGAAACGATTGTTATGGAAAGCGGTCGTTTCAGGATTGTTGTTTGGCTTTCAGTTTTGCCAGCATGAGTTTTTGTTTTTCCAGTCGTTCGGCTTTTTCCCGTTCCAGCCTGGCCAGTCGTTGTTGTTTACGTTGATGGCGTTTACGGGCGCGGTCCGCGGCCTGGCGGTCCCAGTCGAACGGATGGGCGGGTTCCTGCATGACGATGCAGTTGACGGGGCACGGGGCGATGCATAGTTCGCAGCCGGTGCATTCGGCTTCGATGACGGTGTGCATGTGTTTGTTGGCGCCGACGATCGCGTCGACCGGGCAGGGCGGCAGGCATTTGGTGCAGCCGATGCAGTCTTCTTCGATGATGACGGCGACCTTGCGCGGATGTTCGGCGCCGCAGGCGGGATCGAGCGGTTT
>JBNLEI010000023.1:0-5752 GCA_050304855.1 Methylococcaceae bacterium | reverse complement strand
GTATCCGTTAGATTGGGCTGGAATTGATGATGATTTATATGAATTTGAGTAAACAAAAACCAATACGGCGCAATGCCCGCTGGTTAATGCGCCTTACGTACTTAAATGATTCGAGATAGAGAGTAGGCGATGAAGATTGTTCTCATGATAATAAGGAGATTAATAAAGTATTTTTCCTACTTTATTAGCACCTTAGTTTTGTTGATAGGTTTGTTAATTTACTTATCAGTCAAAGATACCAGCTTTTTAGACTGGAAAAGCAGCAAACAGCAACGAAAGCTTGACATTCAAGCGAATTATTACAAATGGTGGACAGATCGACCTGCCGTATTCAAGATCACTGACCGGGTTATTCTGGCCATACCGCCGCAATTTCAGGAGTTCTGGAGGCAACGCGACCAGGTTGACCGCATGCCGATGGCGCTGGAGGATCTTCATCAGTCGAAAGATCAGATCATGTTCAGCATGTTTATGCCCGACTTTCACGGCTTCACGCCGGAAAATTTCTTTACCACCTGGCATAAAGATAGAGTCAACGTATATGTGATCTATCCCCTCGCTAATGAAGGAGAACCCGGCGCGCCCGGGCAACATACGCCAAATCTAATGGAAAGCTATACGGCTCAACCCCAACCACGTATCGATCCAGAACGATATGAAGAGATTCACGGTTTGCGCTGTTTTGTAAAACTAACTCGATCAAATTATCAACACTGCTTGGGGCAGCGCCGTTCCGGCCCTGATGAATGGTTGCTGTTGGATGCGTTGCCCGAAGCTAAATTATCTGAGGATCCACTCATGAGAACTCGGTATTACAGCAGTCAATTCGGAGGCTTAAATGTTGAGTGGAGAGCCAGCATGAAACATTTTTCACACTGGAAAGAGATTGACCAACAAATCTGGAAATATCTCGAAGCGTGGAACATTGCTCCGCAGCAATAAAGGGAACTTCTATGTTCAAGACAATGAATACAGTCTACTTATATTTAGGAAAATTCCTGAAATTTTTTTCTTACGTTAGCTTGATATTAGTGTTATTGCTGGGCATTTTCGTTTACCAACGCTTAAGACACGGCAGTCGTCCACCTGTACAAATTGCGCGGGAACAGTTGGCCCTAAGTGTCGAATCCGCCGAAACGGAATTTTACGATTGGTGGACGGATCGCCCCGCCGTTTTCAAAATAACCGACCGGGTTATTGTAGCCATACCACCTCAATTTCAAGAATTCTGGTACCAACGCGATCTGGTCGACCGCATGCCGATAAAGTTGGAGAATCTTGATCAGATTAAAGGTGAAATCAGATTCAACATGTTTTTGCCTGATTTTCATGGTTTCACTCCGGAAAATTACCGGACTACTTTTCATCAGGATAAAGTTGATATCTATCTAATGTTTCCTTATCCGAACGAAGGTGAGCCCGGTGCGCCTGGATACCATACGCCCAATGTCATGCAACGTATGACGGAAACACCTTATTCCTCAATCGACCAGTATCGATTTGAAGACGTTCACGGTCTACGCTGTTTTGCGAAACAGCATAATTTAATGGATCAATATTGCCTGGGGCAACGCCGCTCCGACCCAGATGAATGGCTGCTCCTGGATACGATACCAAAACCTTATCCAGTGCCAAATCCACTTATGACAGCACATTATTACAGCAGTCAATTCGGCGGATTAAGAGTTCGATGGATGGCTCATATGAAACATTTTCCACGCTGGAAAGATATTGACCAGCAAATCTGGAAAAATCTTGAAGCTTGGAACATTGCACCATAACCATGAGGCAGATGCCGGAAGAATGATCCGCTAATAGTTTACGACGATACAATAATGCAGTTGCTGATTTTGCGGAACTCCAGTCAGTTTCCGGCTTATGGACTTATAACAACAATATATGAATAAAAAACAATTTTTTTTCACATTTTGTAGCGTAGTTTTTGTTTCAACAATGTGGTTTTATTTTTTTCCACCTTATTCCCCTCCACGTTCCTATCCGCCGCTAAGCGAATCGGAGCGGAAACAAATGGATATAAAGCTGTTCAACGAACTGGTTATGAACGGTTCAATACTGCCGCATTACACCGTTGAAAGACGCCGGCAATTGATACTCGACATGGCGAAACAGGGATTCGAGGTCGCGGATTTGGCTTACCAAGTCATGGATATCAATCCGAATGTATCCTCAGGACGGCATTACCTGCTGCCCTGGGAGTGGGGTGCCTATCGCCATTTACGAAAACTGGCCGATAAGGGCGACCCCTCGGCGCAATGTTTGACGGCGCACGTTATCGGTCGATGGAGATTGAATATGCGGGACTACGAACGTTATGTAGTTAGAGCGGCTGACGCAGGCCAACCTTTTTGTACAAACATTTTGAGTGGTTTATTAACGGTTTATACCGGCCCGCATGGACCTATGAAACCACCCTATTGGCAAACTATTCCCGAAAATGATTCCAAAGGTAGGGAATTAAAGCTGTTAGCCGCCAAAATGGGAGTACAGAGAGCACAGATCTACTTAATGGATTCTTTTGCACATGGTAGTAGAGGTTATCCGTTGAACATTGGCAAAGCCAAGTGCTGGTACAGACTTGCAAAGCAAGGCGATACCGGAGCTGCTTCCATCGAACGGCCAAATTTACTTTGGCTGATACGAAAAGCCGAAGAAAAAGGCATCGATGTATCGGAGCGATACGACCCGAAACAATGGTGCGAAACGAAATTATCTGAAGAAAACATGAAAGTGCAAGGGCAGAAGCCCAAAGAATGATCCACTAATAGCTTACGACGGTTGAATAAAGCACCTGCAGATTTGGCGGTACGCCTGTCTGCTTCCTCCTGACAATCTTTTAACCTTGATATCAATAACCCGCACTTTGTTATTTCTTCCCGAATGATATCGATTCGAGCGGTTGACAAGACACGCAATATAATCGCAATCCGCAGCGTCTCCACGGCGCAATCATCGGATAGAGCATTCCAATTTTAGAAGTATCTTTATCGCCGGAGTGGATGTGGGTCTTCGCCAGCCACTCAGTCTAAAAATTAGTGAAAACTTCACTTTTCCGACGGTAATAATGCGCGGAAGCATGATAGGTCCGGGGATTACACTGAACCCGCAATGATGAAAAGGGAGCTGGACCGGCACGGCAGCGTAGCCGCCTTCCCATCGTTCAACATTCGTTTGATGTACATAACGATGAATCAATCAAAAACCATGAAAACCGTTGATTCATCCCATCTACCGGCACATATATCGAGGTAATTATCATGCAAAAAAGAAAACTGGCTACAAAATGTTCGACTCTGCTGGCAGCTTCGCTGTTGACCATTTCATTCAACGCCCCGGCCGATCAGTCTTTCTGGGATGACGATCATCATCACCAGCATCACGCCACCAAGCATAGTCCCGACAATCTGTATAAAGCGTTCACGTTCATTTCTACACGTCCTTTCGATTCCGTTGACGGGACCTTCTTCAAGGACGGTCTGTTCGGCGGCGACGGCATGCACTTTTTTAAAAATGAGCTGGGTCTGACGGATCAGGAAATCGAGGACAGACGCCTGGCCGCGATCGATTATTACGCCGAGCGCTTCGGCATCGACGTCAACGATCCGAAAGTCTACTTCACCGGCTTCCAGATCGATCCGGCCGCCGAATACCGCGTCATGATGACGACCGGCAAAGGTAAGGGACCGGGTGCGGGTTATCCCATCATCGACGGCGGTTTTGCCGTGGCCGTCATCGATCCCGAAGGTCTCGATCTGGGCGGTGAATTCGAGGGAACCCACGTACCGGCCGGCACCATGTTCGCTTCGGGCGGCAGTTATATCATCAAACGAGGTCATGGCAAGGACGATATCGTCATCAATTACAAGTCCAGAGGTCCCATGCAACCGGTCGGTACCGGCGGTGTAATCAACTGCGAAGTTGAGCATCCGAAATGGGGCAAGGGACTGGGTTGGGGTTACTTCGAGATTCATTCCCTGTCGAACGGCCAGGTCAGCGCGCAAGTGCGTAACGTCCTGACCTTCCCGGGACTGGGCATCGAAGAAACCATGCTCGAACAATAGCTTTCCTCCTAACAGCCCGTAATGGGCTCTCTAGTGATACCGGTCCAGGCCGGTATCACCTTCCTTTTTTTACCCAGGCGTAAATTCTGTTTCGGTTAGGGCAATTCAGGTTAATGGTGGCCGGCGTGATAAAAAAAACTGACTTTGCAATTGTCGGGATGGCGTGCCGCTTTCCCGGCGCAAACAACTATCGGCAATACTGGGACAATCTGCTGGAAGGCAAAAACTGCATCGCTGAGATTCCTCCATCCCGCTGGGACTGGCGGGAATATTACGGCGATCCGCGTGGCGAGGCCGATAAAACCAATATCAAATGGGGCGGATTCATCGACGGCATCGACCGGTTCGACCCGTTGTTTTTCAACATATCCCCCAAGGAAGCGGCCTTTATCGATCCCCAGCACCGGCTTTTCCTGCAAACCGCGTGGCATTGCGTCGAAGACGCCGGGTACGGCATGGAATCGCTGGCCGGGCGCAAGATCGGCATCTACGCGGGCGTATCGAAAAACGATTACAGCGAACTGATGCGGGAGGCGCATCAGGAGATCGCTCCGTTCGTGTCCACCGGCACCGTGCATTCCATTCTGGCCAATCGGCTGTCGTTCCTGTTCGATTTCCACGGCCGCAGCGAGGCGGTCGACACCGCCTGTTCGAGCAGCCTGGTCGCCCTGCACAACGCGATGCGCGACATTGCACTCGGCGAATGCGAAGCGGCCCTGGTTGGTGGCGTGAATGCCTTGCTGGCGCCGACCATGTTTATTTCCCACAGTAAGTCCGGCATGCTCTCGATCGACGGGCAATGCAAAACCTTCGACGCCGATGCCAACGGTTATGTCAGAGGCGAGGGCGTCGGCGTCTTGTTCATCAAAAAACTGGAAGATGCGCTGGCGGTCGGCGATCCTATCCATGCCGTGATCAAAGGCTCGGCCGTCAATCATGGCGGCCGGGCCAATTTTCTCACCTCTCCGACGGTCGAGGCGCAGGCCGACGTCATCTACGCCGCGCTGAAAAATGCGCAAGTCGATCCGGCCACTATTTCCTACATCGAGGCCCACGGAACCGGAACGCCGCTTGGCGACCCGATCGAAATCAACGCATTGAAAAAAGCCTTCAACCCACGACAGGTCGAAACCCGCGATGGCTTTAACCCTGGCGATGCCTATTGCGCGCTGGGTTCGGTCAAGACCAATATCGGACACCTGGAAAGCGCTTCCGGCATCGCCGGTATTATCAAGGTCGTAATGGCGATGCAGCATCGCACCATTCCCGCCACGCGTAACTTCAACCGCATTAATCCATACATCGACCTGGAACACAGTCCTTTTTACATAGCGGCGGAACGCAGGGAATGGGCGACGCCGGTACAGGAAGGCGGCAGAATCATGCCGCGAAGGGCGGGCGTCAGTTCATTCGGCATGGGCGGCGTCAACGCCCATGTCGTGCTGGAGGAGGCGCCATTGCGCAGGCTCGGCGTCAAAGCGTCGACCGGTGAGGCGCAACTGATTTTATCGTCGAGCAAAAAGTCGGACGGCCTGAAAAAACAGGTAGAAAACCTGCTTGATTATCTTAACGCCGAAGATGCGGAAAACATTGCATTGGCCGATCTCGCCCATACCCTGCAGATAGGAAGGGATACATTCTCGGAACGGCTGGCGATCGTCGCGAAGGATATC
>JBNLEI010000022.1:0-1820 GCA_050304855.1 Methylococcaceae bacterium | reverse complement strand
AAAATAATAATCAAAATACTGACTAGATCATGCCTTTTCAAAAGCGGTGTGCCCTAGCGGTATTTTCAAGCGACAAAGTCGTAACGGATGATGAAGCTTACACAATTACCAGAGACTAAACCTGGCTTCCAGTTAGCGAAGCTGAGTAGACCGAAAGCGGAACGGTTAATCAAAAGGCCTCGATTGTTTACTTTGTTGGAAGATTTCCAACAGAATTCGGCCTTCTGGATTTGCGCTCCCCCCGGTTACGGCAAAAGCAGTCTGGTCAGCAGTTTTATCGAACATAAACAACTCGATTGCCTCTGGTATCGCTTCGACGAAGACGACACGGATGTAGGTAATTTCTTTCACTATTTAACCACAGCCTGCCAACGATTTTTTTCGGCAGACAACGTCCTCCCTAAATTTACCAAAACCGATTTTCCTACCCTAACTTCATTCGCCCGCCGTTTTTTCGAACGCTTATATCTCAATTTGCCGCCATCGGCCGTTATCGTTTACGACGATTGCCACACCGTTTCAGGTGAATCGTTGCTTCATGCCGTTTTGGCCAGATCGGTTGAAACCCTTCCGAATCAACTGCCTCTTTATTTCCTTAGCCGTGAACAGCCTCAGGCATCTTTTGCGCGATTGCGCGCCAATGACGTTTTCAGGCATCTAGAATCCGATTTGCTTCAATTCACGATGGAAGAAACGCAGGAATTGCTGGAGAGCAAAAATATCGCTAACGAGGATAGCGAATGGACACAGCAGGTCCAGCATCTGACGAACGGCTGGCCGGCGGGGCTCATGTTGCTGACGGAAAAAACGAAGGAATCTTTGCCCAGCCAAATGCCCGATAGCGGAACGCAGCAAATCATATTTGATTATTTCTCGCAGGAAATTTTCAACACGTTCGATACGAAGACGCAACGTTTACTGACGCAATGCGCGCTATTTTCGGAAATGTCCGCCGACGCAGTCAGTCAGTTGGTCAATGGCTCTGAAGCCGAGCAGTTGCTCCAAGAACTGAGCCGTAAAAATTATTTCACGACCTGCCACGACGGTAACGAGACAGTTTATTTTTTTCACCACCTGTTCCGCGCCTTCCTGCGCCATAAAGCGGATGATTTTTTCTCCTCGGAGGAGTTACAAGCGCTTCAAAAACAGTCTGCTCAAATTCTGCTGCAAAAAGGAAATATCGAAGACGCGGTCACTCTGCTTTGCGAATCCGGCGATTGGAATACGCTGATAGAAATCATAGTGAGCCAGGCCGATACGCTTTTCAGCCAGGGGAGGGAGCAAACCTTGGCCTCCTGGATTGCCCGTTTGCCCGCTCATTTAGTCGACGAGACTCCCTGGTTGTCGTTTTGGCTCGGCGTCTGCCAGCTGGGGAAAGACCCTTATCAAGCCAAAGACAAGCTGACCATAGCGTTCGCATTATTCGATCGGCAGGATGATCCGGCCGGGCTTTATGCCTGTTGGGCGATGATCGCCTGTGTCCATAATATTACCTATGCGCCGGCGGAAATTGCAGTTCCCTGGATAGAGACCCTGGAAAATCTGCAAAACAGGCATCTGGACGTTCCCTCCCAATTGATCGAGGCTCGGGTATGCATCGGCATGGTCGCGTTGTTAAGAATTTATCAATTGGGCCATCCCAAATTTCAATATTGGCTGAAACGCAGTGAAGAACTGCTTGATGCCATCGACGACCGGACCGAACGATTATTGGCGATATATGAACTGGCATTTTGTTACACCTGGTCCGGCAACACCGTAGGTGGGGTCTCTTTGTTGAGAAAATCCGGTTATTTGATTGAAGAAGATACGGCGACACT
>JBNLEI010000021.1:0-10231 GCA_050304855.1 Methylococcaceae bacterium | reverse complement strand
CCGATTTCAAACGCATCTCCCTAACCCGAACCTCTCATGATAAATGCGGATAATTCTGCAATTATTTATTAAAATTCAGTTGCTTAACTTGAAACAAAGACTTGCCCTAACCAATTGTACCGCAACGCGAATAGAATGTCCTCCGTATAATAATGAGTCCAAGACGCCGCTGCGGATCGATATCGCCAATTCGGCTTGCATAGAAAGCAATCGGACAGCTAATCTGATCGCGAAGTGACCGCTTCAATGCCAAGGGCCTCACCGGAGGACGCTATATCGAAATTATTCCGGATAGGAAGCAAATGAGCCTACTCGGGCTAAATATTGCCGACATCAATGTCCTGATACGAACTGCCGTCGGCGGTGGCAATGTGTCCTATGTCGTCGAAGGGACGCAGCGTTATCCGCTGAATCTGAGATTTCCCCGTGAGCTGCGGGATAACGTCGAAGAATTAAAAGCGCTCACCCTAATGACTTCGGAGAGGAACCTTATCGCATTGGGGCAAGTTGCCGACGTCAAAATCGTCAACGGCCCTCCCGCATACAAAACCGAAAACGCCCGTTTGCAGGGCCGGGTTTTTATTGATACCGACAATAGCAATTTAGGCGGCTATATCGCAAATGCACAACAAGTCTTGCAAACAATGGTCGACCTCCCGGCAGGTTACGCCATCGCTTGGGATGGCCAATACCGAGCGATGGCCAGGGCCGCCGATAAATTGACCCGACTAATTCCGTTAACGTTGCTGATTATCGTGGTGTTGCTGTATTTCATTTTCGCGAATTTCGGCCAAATACTAATCGTGCTGCTGACCTTGCCGTTCGCGTTGGTCGGCGGATTTTGGCTGATGTTTTTATTGGATTACCCGTTGTCGGTGGCTTCTGTGGTAGGATTCATCGCCCTTGCCGGTATGGCGATCGAATTCGGCGTCATCATGCAGCTATATCTGGACAAGTCGATAGCGGACTGTTCGGCTCACGGATGTCTCAACAACAGAGGTGATTTAACAGAAGCCATTTTGGCAAGCGCCGTTCAGCGCATGCGCCCGAAAGCGATGACCGTTGCGATTGTTGTTTTCGGCTTGCTGCCGATGATGTTCGGACATGGCGCGGGTTCCGACGTCTTGCAGCGGATCGCGGCGCCAATACTCGGCGGTGTGAT
The DNA here is from genome assembly GCA_050304855.1 of Methylococcaceae bacterium. Taxonomy (GTDB): domain Bacteria; phylum Pseudomonadota; class Gammaproteobacteria; order Methylococcales; family Methylomonadaceae; genus Methylomarinum. The sequence continues at coordinate 9,069 of JBNLEI010000021.1, read as the reverse complement.
TACGGCGCCGTTGTTGTCGCTTTTTGTTATTCCGATTGTTTATTCATATTGGAAAGGAAAGAGTATGAGTTAAATCGGGAGATTAAGTTATAGGGGGTATCATCGCTTGTGCAATGATTAATACAAGGTCAAGGGCAGAAATCTAATGCGCGGCCAAACGAGGTCATCAGGAATGGCTGGAAATTCGACAAGGTTTTCAATCCTGCGTTACAATCTGCCGATTCTCAAATGCCGATCAAATACCAAATGAAGCCGCCCGTCCGCAAGAATAAATCGCCTACAAAAAGGCGCTTAACAAATCTTTGTATGTCCACCACCCCCACCGACGGACCAGCCGCCAATTGGATGACAATACCGAAAAGTCTGTCGATCAGGGCCGCGGCCCATTGAGCGGTTCCTGAATGAATAAACCGAGAGCTTCGATGAGTTTAAACCTAAAGCGACTGAACATTCTTGTAGGATTACTGCTGTCACTGGCGCCGTCAATTGTCCAGGCCCATACCGGCGATAGCGCTATGACCGGTTGGCATAATGGTTTTAATCATCCGCTGCACGGGTGGGACCATCTGCTGACCATGGTTGCGGTCGGCGTGTGGGCGGCACAAATCGGCGGTAGGGCTATCTGGCAGCTACCGCTTGCATTCGTCAGCGTTATGAGTCTCGGCGGGCTGGCGGGGATGATGGGGCTGTCGGTACCCGGGGTGGAACTGATGATTCTACTGTCCGTCATTGTTTTTGGTGTGCTGGTCGTCCTCAGTATTCGTTTTTCGGCAACGGTCAGCGTTCTCCTTGTCATTTTCTTCGCCTTTTTCCATGGCTACGCGCATGGTCAGGAAATGCCTGCTTCGGTCAGCCTGCTGTCATTTGCCTTCGGTTTCATGTTGGCAACGCTGCTGTTGCACGGCACCGGCATCCTGGCCGCACGATTGGTATTGCTTGCCTTTACCTGTTTTGTCGGCAACACCGCACACGCCCAGCCAACGACTTCCGAAACAACGGACAAACCAAAATCCCAGGTAAAAAACAAACCGCTCGTAGCACTTTCGGAACTGATTGTGACCCAACGGGCCGATTCGCAAGTCGGTTTTGCCGACAGCGCCTCACAAGGCAATGTCGGTCAGGAGCAACTGCAATATCGCCCGATAAGCCGTCCCGGTGAAATACTCGAAACCGTACCCGGCCTGATCGTCTCTCAACACAGCGGAGAAGGGAAAGCAAACCAGTATTATTTACGCGGTTTTAACCTCGACCACGGTACGGATTTTCTGACGCAGATAAACGGCGTACCGATCAACCAAGTCTCCAATGCACACGGGCAGGGCTGGACGGATACCAATTTCCTTATCCCCGAATTAATCAGCACGATCAGTTACCAAAAAGGCAACTATTATGCAGAAAACGGGGATTTTTCCAGCACCGGCGCTGCCAATATCCAATATTTCAATGCATTGCCCGAAAATATCGTTAAATTTACCGGCGGCAGTTTCGATTATTACCGGGGTCTGATGGCGGGTTCGCACAGCGTGGGTGACGGGGACCTGCTGTATGCGGGCGAAGTCGTTAACAACGACGGCCCGTGGACGGTGAGCAATAATTTTCTGAAATTTAACGGCGTACTCCGTTATAGCGAAGAATACGACGATTCCGGCTGGAGTGTCACTGCCATGGCTTACAAAGCCGATTGGAAGTCGACCGATCAAATACCCAGGCGTGCTGTAAACTCGGGACTGATCGACCGGTTCGGGAACATCGATCCGACCGATGGGGGCAACAGCCAACGCTACAGCCTGACCGCCGAATGGCACCGGCAAAGTGCCGACAGCACTACCCATCTGCTCGCTTACGGGTTGTATACCAAAATGGACTTGTATTCGAACTTTACCTATTTCCTTAATGACCCGGTGCGGGGCGATCAATTTGCGCAGCCCGACGAACGCTGGACGTCGGGCCTTAAAGTGAATCACACGTTTTTTCATCAACTCGGCGATGCCGACTCCGAAACGACGCTCGGCCTGCAAATCCGTAACGATAACATCCATAACGGCCTGCTGCTGACCCAAGCCCAAGTAACCTACGACACCGTTCGGGAAGATGACGTATGGGTAACCAGCATCAGTCCCTATGCTGAAAACAAAACGCGATGGAATGACTGGCTGCGCACTGCAATAGGAGTGCGCTTCGACTGGTTCCGTTTCAACGTGACGCATAGCAATATCCCGGAAAACAACGGCAACACTACGGACGGCCTGGTCAGTCCCAAGCTTAATGTCATCTTGGGGCCTTGGGCGGAAACCGAACTATACCTCAACGGCGGCCTAGGGTTTCACAGTAATGATGCGCGGGGCGTCAACACCCGGGTTGACCCGGCCACCGGTAAAGCGGTCGATGCGGATGGCAATCCCGTTAGTCCTGCGGTCCCGCTTGCGCGTACTTACGGCGCCGAAGTCGGTTTACGCAGCAACCGGATAAAAGGGCTGCAAAGCACGCTAGCGCTGTGGTGGCTGGATATCGATTCCGAACTGTTGTTCGTCGGCGATGCCGGCACGACTGAAGCTAGCCGCCCCAGCCGCCGTTACGGCATTGAATGGGCCAATTACTACTCGCCCACCGACTGGTTGACCTTCGATTTCGATTTCAGCCATTCCTGGGCACGTTTCCGCGGCGATGCGCCGGAAGGCAATTATATTCCGGGGTCGATAGAAACCGTCATCGCATCGGGAATAACGGTTCATGACCTGTACGGTGGTTTTTTCGGCGGTCCGCGCCTTCGCTACTTCGGCCCGCGCCCGCTGACCGAAGATAATAGCGTACGTTCAAACCCGACAATACTGGTATCGGCGATGCTCGGTTATGCCTTCAATAAAAACTGGTCAATACAAGCCGAGATATTCAATCTGCTCAACAGAAAGGACAGCGCCATTGACTACTATTACACATCGCGGTTACCCGGCGAAGACGCTGCGGGTGTCGACGATGTTCACTTTCATCCGGTCGAACCGATTAATTTCCGGATCAGTCTGGTTGCCGCCTTCTAAACGAAAAACGGGACTGCTCGATAAGTACGCAATACCGGAAACGGCCTATTATGTAAGCTTATCAGTCATCCCAAACACACCATCATGCCGCATCTAGAAAATGCCCTATACGATTTTATAAGCAATTTCATTCAGCATTCGTCCAGATAGACTTTTTACCTCTCCTGTTCTGAATATAGAGCCACTTAGGTACTCGGCAATTTTCCTGCTGGCGGCATTGTCTTTATCGCAGGGGTATATCAGATGGTTAAATATAATGTTCCGCCTAGCCCAATCAGCAAGCACTTTAATTGACTCATGTCCATACTTATGTCCATGTGCACTTTTTTTAAGCCATATCCCCAGAATGGGCTCATTAGGATTTAATTTTCCGTGCAGTCCGCATACGCCCAAAAATTCATCGTCATTCTTGTTCAATATGGCCAATGTTAAGTCGACATTATCATCCATATTTCTAATGCTGGATTGAATAAAAACGTTGATCTCTTCAATATTCGAAGGGGTCGCGGGAACCATGTAGCGAGTTATTTCATCCGTAAATTCTTTGAATATCACTTCAGAATATTTGGGTGAGATAGGCACCAGTTTAATCCGATCACCGGATATGATGACAGAGCCAAAAACCAAAGGACTTTTAGTTTGCACGATTTTCCATATGCTATTTTGTAGCTCCTTGCTCAGCCGCAGCCGAACGGAAGCGGGTTTTTATGCAATCGTTGCGAAGCACAGGCACAAAAGGCCGCAGAAGACTGGCTGTCGGCTGGCGTAAATCGTCAGTCGCGGATCTACACATTGATATCAAAGCCAAGCTCAACATCACAGGCAGCTTGACCTCCTCGGATACCCCAATTTTCTGCCGATATTTCACGCAACATGATTTTTATATGATTTGCCGGAATACCATATTGAGACAGATTATTTACAATTGTTTTGTAGAGCTGTCTTTTCGCTTCTAGCGAGCGGCCTGCAAAGCAATCGATGCTTATATGCGTATAAAATTCAGGGTTTTCTCTGTCTGACGGGCACTCGAACCTGTGAGGTTCATGCACCAATAAGCGTACATTTCTATCTCCCGGGAGAATCTTAAAAGCTTCCCGTAGCGCAGAATGCACTGCTTCCATTATTCCTGATTCGATTTCTGCACAATATTGCTGCCGAACTTCAATAAGCACACTTGGCATTGTTCTCTCCCGGAAAGCTAACGAAGCCATTAACCGGCAGACCGTAATAGAGTTTCGGACCACAAGCTATTTGAGACTTTATCAGTACCGTTATCGTTTTTCTCCAAATTTTTTATGATGCACTCGCATTATTTAGCGTCGCAGTATAGCTGGCGGAGCAGTTTTAAACTAACTATATCTGTAGCCGTGACAGAATCGGTTCATCAATGTCGCTCGAATTCTCGATGATTGCCCCTATTCCGGCCTCGACGCCTGTTGTGGAGGTCTCCACCGACATGCTCGGCGCACCGAGATTTTCCGGCAGCGCCGCTACGCTTGGTAGATAAGGGAGGTGGACCCAACCGGCACGAATGGGCGGGCTGTTCGAATAAATACGGTGAAGGACGCCATACATAAGGTGGTTGCAGCAAAACGTGCCCGGCGCATCGGAGATGTCGGCTGGTATGCCGGACTCGCGCATGGCCTTTACCATCGCCCGAATCGGCAATGTTGTATAGTAGGCGGACGGCCCGTCGGGGACCGTCAACCGGCCCTGCAGGGAGAGGCCGTTGTTGTCTGCGAGTCCGTATCTTGTTGAATCGTTGAAATTTTGGGCGATCCGCTCGACGGTTATGGTTGCCCGTCCTCCATACTCGCCCATCATGACTACGATGTCCGGTTCGATATCGGCGATTGCCGCCCACACGAAATCAATGCATTCAAAAAAGTTGTTCGGAACGATACGTGCGATTATTTCCGCGCCGCCAATCAGCTTACCGTCAAGTGAGCGCGCAACTGATTCCGCCGGGTTGCGGGGTGTATGTCCATACGCTTCAAATCCTGTTAGTAATACTTTCGTCATGTATTTTCCTCGATGTTATTGCACCCCGACGGCACATTAGGAGTACCGGTGAGCTGTTAGTACCGGCACTGTTTCCACAGTACGGTTTTCCCGCACAGCACTCTAAGCTAAACTCTGTCTAATAGCGATCCAAAGAATCAGTTCGATCAATTAATAGCAGCTGATCTATATGTTTGCAAGTAGTTACAGAGCCGTTTATGGGGAAACCAATAATAGGTGAGCGGCTACACGGAGATGACTCAAAGAGAATTCAGTATGAGAAAGAACAGGAAAATAGGCTCTTACAGTTGGCATTATCCCCTCTTTTCAGCTTGTTTCGCTGCCTGACTCAGGGTGGCGTAACTCACTCCAAAATATTCACCCACTTGGGTTCAGTCCGGCCGTCATGTAGCGCATGACCGTTTCCATAAAATCGTCGAACGCGGTATTCGGGCGATCCGGACTGTAGCCGGACAGTTTGGTACCGACCGGCAGCGTCAGAAACATGCCGCCCTCGAGTTTCTTGCGGTTGTAGCGTTCGCTTACCTGCTTCCAGTAGCTGGTCGCCTCGGTGGCGTCGTTGCCGAACAGTTCGGCAACCGACTGCGGATCAAGATCCGATTCCAAGAACGCGGCAATCAAGGCATTCATTGCCGCCTGCAGCTCGGAACCCAAATACTCGCCTCCATTCGAAATTCGCGCATCACCGCCGTAAAAATCGGCTTGCCCCGGCTCTGCCCGGACCGCTCCTTGCCGTGCAAATGAATCACCCGCCGCCGGCCCCACCGCGTAAACGCCGGAACGCGCTCCCAATCGTCTGGCCGCCAGGACAACATCGCGCCGTACCGGTCGCCCGGATGGTTTATCTGAATCCAATAGGCGACCGGTGCGCCGTAGTCATCAATCTCGATGCCGCCGCGCAATTTAGCCGATGGTTTTACCCATGGCGGCGTATTCAGCCGGTCCGACTCGATGAGTTGAATCTTGGTCGCCCACCGATCGCCGGGCCGCTTGTCCCACAACAACAACGCGATCGCATCGCCATTCATGAACGCGCCGCTCAAGGCTTGCGTGGTCAACCCCAAAAACGTCAAAGACCGCCCGGCGTCGCACTCGACGGTATCCGCCCAGGTATCGAACTGGTCGGTCGTGTTTTTCCCACACTGGCTGGCCCAGTTCTTGTCATGGCCCAGCAATTTATATTTCGGCTGCGGCGACAAGCGCAGTTGATGGCCGACAATATTGTCATTCAGCGTTTGCCGCGCACCGGAGGCAATCGGATTGTTACGGACCAGATCCCGCGAACGCGGAGTAATGATGGGAAGTTCGTTAAGCGTATCGGCGTCGGCCGATCCCGGCGCCGGTGTCCAGGCCGCCAGCCTGGCGTCGTCCAAAGAAGCCGCTTGGTGCGCCGTCGTCATGAGACAACCTGAATCGGTTTGGTTGTGGACCCGCCGCTCGCGCGCGCCTCCTCGGCGGCAACCCGGCGTTCCCAATACTGCACCTGCTTTAATAGCTGATCGATATCGTGATTCGTAGCCGAACGATTATCCAAACCCAACGACTTATTGGATAATGCGGTTTGATACGCGGCGGTAGCCGCCGCTAACATGTCGGTTGCAGTACTCATGGGACGTAGCGTACTGCAGAAGGGCGTGTCATTTTTAGTTCAAAATGACAATATTTTTCATGTGGACGGAAATTTTACTTGGGTGGGATGTGCCCGTGCAGGAGCGAATTTAATTCCCCTTGGCTAACGGAAATAATCAGCAAGTCTCAAGTAGCGCGGATGAAACATAGTGTAATCCGGGAAAATCGGCGCCACCCAACCCCAAATTCAGCAAGTTCCATCAGGACTACTTGATTTAGTTTTCAAGGCCCGCAATCATTTTTTCAGAGCGCAACAAAATGTAAAGCTCCTAACATTATGAGTACTTCTTCACTTTTTTGCAAAAAAGGTATAGAGTTCTAACTCTAGACTAAAAATAACTCAACACATAACATCTGGAGGTGATGCTGTTCGTCAGAAAACCACGCCTTTTTAGTGCCCACTTCGAATACCTGTGCGCATAAGATAATAAATATCCAAGAAGGCAATATGAGAAATTGGAAGTCGATTAAAAAAATAACGGATAAAGCAGTGAAATAACAATAAAAAAATGAGGATAGTTCAATGCTAAAAAAAGTAAATATTATTCTAGCAGTTAGTAGTGCCGCTATTGTTGGCTGTTCGTCAGCCATATTACAAACCAGTAGTATACCGGAAAGAATAATCAGCTCAGACTCAAGCGATCAGGACAGGGTTGGCTCTATTTATTATCTACCAAAAGCACTAATTCCTATCAGCATTAAATTAAAAGGTGCTGGCGGGGATTCTAAGCCGAACGGAAACAATGCATCTGCACAAGTTACAAACAACATTACGATAAATGGCACTAAAACGACAGACAATTCAGCAAAGAATAACAATAAAGGCACAAAAGCTGAAAAAAAAGAATTCCAATATACGTTCAGTTTCGGCGATCTTAAATATATCCCCGATACGAACGCGGCTTACTTTTTAGAACATAATGATAATATATTCTTTGACGATAACATCACAATAGAAGTAGGAAATAATCAGTTATTGAAGTCAGTTGATTCAGTAGCAACCGATCAAACAGGTGAGGTATTAATCAAGCTCACGGAATTAGCTGCGACTGTAGCAAAAATGAGTGTTGGGGTTCCAACGCCTACCAAAAAAGAATTTCTAACAGAATCAGAGGGCGATGAAGAGCAACTCCATTATGTATGTACTTTGCCGGAAATCACTAGCCTCGATACTATTCTGGATCCGGGAATCTCAGAAGCAAGGGTTTATAATGCAAAGGCTGTTAACAATAGCCTTGCCGCCTTACATTTACCGATAAACATAACAGTTTCCCCACCAGTTAATGTTTATAAAAATGAAACAGATGAAGAACAGCCATATCCCAAATTAACAGACCAAAATAAAGGCTTTTCAGCTAGAGACCTGTTGGAATGGGACGGCTGCACGTCGTTTCATAATTGCATATCTAAAGGTGTATTGGTTCGATCACCTGTTCCGTATTTTATTACTGTCGACGTAACAAAAAATATCAACCAAGATCGTTTTTATCGTATAGCGAGCTCCGAAGAGATTGAAGACAACACAATAGATATGGTTAAGGACCCAAAGGAGTGTTTAAGTAAATTTGAAGTTAAGGAAACCAGTCAAACATTTTTAGTCATGGCCCCTAACGATGGGCCAATCACCAGCGTAGATGTAAGTCGCGCATCATTTGTTTCAAAAACCACCAAACTCGGCATCACCAATGGCATGCTTCAAAAAATTGAGATGGAAAAACCGAGCCAAGCTTTAGGTTTTATCAGAATTCCAGTTGATATGGCAAAAGCTGTTGCTGAAATTCCCGGATCAATTCTTTCGTTCCAAATTAAAAATACTCAAGACGAGGCCAGTTTTTATAAGGAGCAAATCAACCTCTTAACTCAAATGGAGGAGCTGAAAAAAAAGCAGGAAGAAATATCAGCACCTTCTCCTTAAGAGTTGAAGTTATTTAAAGACTTATATATACAGAGTTTAAACCGTTGGGTTGGCCTCACCAACCCAACCTACGCTGCTATTTGCTGTTAACCGACATTGCCGGACAACACTCTGATTAACTGCGTTTGATTGGAACTAAAACAATTGGAAGTCAGCTCGCAAGGTTGACCATCAATGGTGACTTTGACGATTAAATTTAAAGCCTTTCCCATCTCTGGGAAGGAAATCTCTAAGCCACATTCGCAACTTAGGTGTATTAGTCTCGACTAGATCTGACACATCGACTTGCAAAGAAGAGAGTTACCCGTTTTGATAGAGGTGTTGAATTGAAATGGTTTAATAAACCCGGACACATCTAAAGGCAGATATATAATGTCATTTAGAGGTGAACATGAACAAACAAACACAACATAAACGACCGAAATTTACACTTGAATTTAAACAAGATGCAGCGAAATTAGTCATTGA
>JBNLEI010000020.1:0-1833 GCA_050304855.1 Methylococcaceae bacterium | reverse complement strand
ACAGAAAATGTTTTCCTGGTAGGAATCGTTCCACTGCATAGCGACTTCAACGGTGACGTCTTCTTTTTCCGCCACGAAATGAAACACGTTTTCAAACAGCGGCGTCTTATTCTTGTTGAGGTGTTGTACGAAAGCGCTGATTCCGCCTTCAAATTCGAAAACGTCCTGTTTGTCGCTGCGTTCGTCTTTCAACGAAATCCTGACGCCTGAATTGAGAAAAGACAGCTCTCGCAGGCGCTTTGCCAGGATATCGTAATGGAATTCGACGTCGGAGAATGTCTTGTTGCTCGGCTTGAAGGTAATTTCGGTCCCGCTGCCTTCCGCATCGGCAACCGCTTCCAGCGGGGCCTGCGGAACGCCCATTTCGTAGTGCTGCCGATAGAGTTTTCCGTTCTTGCGGATTTTCAGCACCATTTCTTCCGACAAGGCATTGACCACCGATACGCCGACTCCATGCAGTCCTCCGGATACTTTATAGGCATTATCGTCAAACTTGCCGCCGGCATGGAGAACCGTCATGATTACTTCCGCCGCCGAACGGCCTTCTTCCGGATGGATATCGACAGGAATCCCTCGGCCGTCATCTGCAACCGTCACTGAGCCGTTCTGATGGATAATCACCTGAATCCCTTTACAGTATCCGGCCAAAGCCTCGTCAATCGAATTATCCACCACCTCGAAAACCATATGGTGCAATCCGGTGCCGTCATCGGTATCGCCGATGTACATTCCAGGACGTTTTCTTACTGCATCCAGTCCTTTTAGCACCGTAATATTGGAACTATCGTATTGACCGTTGTTATCACTCATATAGTTTTACCGTATCTGTTGAGACAAAGAGCCCCTGCCTTCACACAAGCATTAATTGTTAAGTGTTCCACGTGAAACATCATAAGGATTCGATCGAACCATGTTCCACGTGGAACACTTTATGGTCTATCGATTCGTAAAACGTACCGAAGTCTTTAAGATCGGTAGAAGACATAAAGACCTGACACTTCATTTGGGATAGGTATTCTACCAATTTTGCCTTGTTAACTGTATCCAATTCGGCAGTTAAATCATCGATTAAGATGCAAACGGTATTGCCGCCGTGCAGATTCAGCAATTTAACTTGCGCAAGCTTTAAAGCTAATACCAGTAGCTTTAGCTGGCCTCGGGACACAAAATCTTTGGCATTGCGTTTGTTGAACTGGATTTGAAAATCGGATCGATGAGGTCCGCTGTGCGTATAACCATAGCGTAAGTCCTTCTCGATGTCTTGATGCAAGATTTCCAGCAATCCGACTTCTTCGTCGTAGCCGGGCATATATTTCAGGCCCAGATTTCTATCGCCCAGGAAATCATGGGCAACCTGGTAAAAAATAGGTTCCAACGCATTCAGGTAACGTTGACGGTAGGCGTTAATGAGTTCGCTGTATTGCACCAATTTTTGATTCCATACGTCCAGTTGTTTTAATTGCCTGGATTTCAACAACGAATTTCGTTGCAGCAAGGCCTTTTTAAAGTGCCTCCAATCGGACAGAAAATTAAGTTCTTGGTTGAACACGCCCCAATCGACGAATTCCCGGCGAACTTGCGGGCCAGCATCGATGAGCTTATAGCTTTTCGGATGTATGAGTTGTAAAGGCAGACAGTAGGCGAGATCGGATTTTTGTTTTGTTTCGCCGTTGATATGAATTTCGCACTGCTTTTGATCGATCTGTATTCCCAGACGGGTTATAAATCCCCCGCTTTGTCTAACCTGAGCGGAAACGACCAAATTCGGCTGCTCGAATTGAATCGCCTGCTTAACGTGCGCGGTTCTGAAGGAGCGGGCGCGGCCAAGAATGC
>JBNLEI010000019.1:0-8120 GCA_050304855.1 Methylococcaceae bacterium | reverse complement strand
TTACCACCAATGAGTTCGAGAATAACTTCGATTTCAGGGTCGTTGACAATTTCGAACGGATCGGTTGTTAATGCGATGCCGGCGGTATCGCAGATTCGTTCCCGGTTTAAATCACGAGCAGAAGCGCGAGTTACGACAATTTCACGCCCTGCCCTACGAGCGATTTCTTTCGAGTTTCTTTTCAGTACATTGACGGTACCTCCGCCAACCGTGCCCAAACCTAATACACCAACTTTTACCGGTTTCAAACGTCGCTCCTAAACTATCGGTTGTCTATTTTCGTATCCGATACGTCGTAACGAAGGAAAATGATTCCCTTCAATGCAAAGAAAACAGAATCTATCTATCGGATACTTTTTAGCCGGCCATTATACTACGTTGTCTCTTTTGAGCATATTGCGAATGCCGCGCAAAGCCTGACGAGTTCTGTGTTCGTTCTCGATCAAGCTGAAGCGAACATGATCGTCACCATGCTGACCAAAACCGATACCGGGCGAAACGGCGACTTTGGCATCGATAATCAATTTTTTACTGAACTCAACTGAACCCATCGCTTTGTAAGGTTCGGGGATCGGAGCCCAGACGAACATTGTCGCTTTAGGTTTTTCAACCTTCCATCCCATCGCATTTAGACCGTCGCATAATACGTCCCGACGTACCCGGTACATTTCACAGATTTCGTTGACGCAATCTTGAGGCCCTTCCAAAGCGGTAATGGCGGCAACTTGTATCGGTGTAAAGGTGCCGTAATCCATGTAGGATTTAATTCGGGTCAACGCCGCAACAAGCGTCGGGTTACCGCACATGAAACCGACTCGCCAGCCGGGCATGTTGTAGCTTTTCGAGAGCGAGAAGAATTCGACAGCTATCTCTTTAGCACCTTCCACTTGCAGAATCGAAGGCGCTTTGTAGCCGTCGAACACGATGTCGGCATACGCGATGTCGTGTACCACCCAGATATTATGTTGCTTGGCGATCGCGACGATTTTTTCAAAAAAGTCGAGCTCAACACACTGGCTGGTTGGGTTGCCAGGAAAATTCAAAATCAACATCTTTGGTTTAGGCCAGGAGTCTTCGATCGCTTTCTCCAACTCGTCGAAGAAATTGACGCCTGGAACCAATGGAACATGGCGCAAATCGGCGCCTGCAATTACGACACCGTAAGGATGAATCGGATAGGCAGGATTCGGCACCAAAACGACGTCACCCGGCCCGAGGGTAGCCAATGCCAAATGGGCCAAACCTTCTTTAGAACCGATCGTGACGATTGCCTCTGTTTCCGGATTTAAATCGACATCAAAACGGGTTTTGTACCAGTTGCAAATAGCTTTGCGTAGTCGAGGAATTCCCTTAGAAACCGAGTAACGGTGAGTATCGCCCCGAACGGCCGCCTCAACCATTTTATCGACGATGTGCTTGGGTGTAGGTTGGTCGGGATTTCCCATCCCGAAATCGATAATATCTTCACCTTCTGAACGGGCTTTAGCCTTCAATTCATTGACAATGTTAAAGACATAAGGCGGGAGACGGCTGATGCGATGAAATTCTTCCATTAATGGCTCTAAAAAGTGGTAACAATTGGTTCGAAAAACACTCTAAGGTAGTGTTTTTAGGTGTCATTGTCAATTGGCCGGATGCAATAAAATACCGTATGTTTATTGGCAATGAGGCAAGGAAAGTTGAGGCTTGAATAAATAACTATAACGGATATTTTTGGGATAAAACCCGTTCAACTCGACGGAGATCTTCGTCAGTATCAACACCTGCATCGGGCGTTTTCTCGATCGTTTTAACCAGAATTTTTTCTCCGTGCCACAATACCCGAAGCTGTTCCAACGATTCGACTTTTTCCAAAGGTGATTGAGCCCAACGGCAATAACGATTGAGAAAATCGACTCGGTAGGCATACATTCCGATGTGTCTTAGATAAGGAAGATTGTCATTGGACAAATCCGCTCTTTCCGGAAAGGCACCTCGTTCCCAGGGTATCGGCGCCCGGCTAAAATACAGCGCGTAATCCGATTTATCTAGAACGACTTTTACTGCATTGGGGTTGAAAATTTCATCCTGCTCTTGAATCCGTGCAGCCAGAGTCGCCATGCCGGCCAGCTCTTGGATGGCTAAGGCACCGGCGACTTGGTTGATGTAGTCCGGAGGAATCAGAGGTTCATCACCCTGCAGATTGACAATAATATCTTCGGCCTGCCAATTTAGAATGTCGGCAACTTCGGCAATTCGTTCGGTACCGGATTGGTGATCAGGGTTGGTCATCACAACTTCGATTCCCAATTTTTCCACCGCATCGAAAATGCGGTCATCATCCGTTGCCACCACAATCTGTTCAGCGTCGGCCTCTTGCGCGCGCTCGCAAACATGCGCGATCATTGGTTTTCCAGCAATTTCCAACAGTGGTTTGCCAGGAAGACGGGTAGAGCCGTAACGGGCCGGGATGACCACTTTAAAGACGGTTTTCATAGCGTTATTTTGTTAAAGCATCAACTTCGTCTGAGGTTAATTCCCTAGCCTCGTCTTCCAACATGACAGGAATACTGTCACGGACGGGAAACGCTAAACGGTCGGCCTTGCAAATCAACTCTTGCTTATTTTTGTCATAAATCAGAGAGCTTTTGCAGATCGGGCAAGCCAGTATGTCGAGTAATTTAGTATCCATGTGTGATTTCTTTTAATAAGGTAAGCAAATGATTGGTAAATTCAGCTTCAGGCTCCGCCTTGATTGGGACGAACCAGTGGTTTTTACCGGCAAACTGACGGCATTTTACAGCATCTTTTTCAGTCATGAGGACGGGCATATCGTTTCCAAATTCGATATCGGAAGCGGAAAATTGATAATGATCGGGAAAAGCCTGTGTTTCAATTTCGACGCCGGCATTTTTCAGTAACTTAAAGAATCGATCGGGGTTGCCGATGCCTGCCAGCGTATGGACTGAGCTTCCTGAAAAGTCGTTAAAGCTTTTAATTTCGCCCGATTTTAGATTCACCGCTTGCGTACCGACAAACTGCATGGAATATTCGTTTTCTTCGGAGGCATCGCCATTGACAATGACCAAGTCCACTTCCCGCAGACGTTCGACCGGTTCCCGTAACGGACCCGCAGGAAGACAATAACCGTTTCCGAAACGGCGTTCGCCGTCGATCACCGCGATTTCAACATCGCGCTGAAGTGCATAATGTTGCAAACCGTCATCGGAAATTATCACATTGCAATCGTAACGGCTCAGTAAGTGTCGACCTGCCGCTGCTCTATTGCGGCACACCACCACTGGACAGTCGCTATTTCGGGCAATCAATAAAGGTTCGTCGCCGACCACGAGCGGGTCACTATCCTCGCGGACGATCATCGGCTTCTCGCCGGTTTCGCCGCCATAACCTCTACTGATAACACCCGGGCGGTAACCCTGTCGTTTTAACAAATCCGCCAACCAAATCACCAAAGGCGTTTTTCCCGTTCCGCCGACGGTAATGTTGCCGATGATGATAACTGGAACCGGTAGCCGAATTGATTTAAACATTCCTTTCCGATACAGAAAACGCCGTAGCCGTATAAAATCCAGATAGAACATCGATAACGGCATGATCCAGGTCGAAATGTACATTTCCTTGTACCACATATCCTGAACCCAGCGAGCGAGTGTTTTTTTCATCAGTCGCCGACTACCGATTTCGTGGCAAAAGTAATGCGTTTAAAGCCCAGATCGGCGGCAATGTCGAGTGCGCTAACAACCGCTTGATGAGGCGTTTTGCCGTCGGCGCTGATCACAAACGGAATTTGCCGGGAATTTCCTGCGGCTTGCATAAGCGCGCGTTTAAGAGTCGAAAGTTTTTGATTGATCAGTTGATGAAACTTGCCGTCATCCGCAGAAATAAAATAAGTTCCTTCTGCATCGATCATCAAAGTAATCATCTTTTCTTTTTCCTTCGATTCAATACCGTGAGCTTCCGGTAGATTAATTTTCAGCTCGGTCTGGCGATTGAATGTGGTGGTTACCATGAAAAAAATCAGCAATAAAAACACCACATCGATCATCGGAGTGATGGAGATTTCCAGCGGCGGTCTTTTGCGTCGATGAAAATTCATCAGGCTTCCTCTCTATCGCCATGCATGATATCGATCAAGCGTAAGGATTCCTCTTCCATTTTAACAACATATTCGTCAACCAAACGTTCGAAATAACGGTGAAAAATCAAGCTGGGAATGGCGACGGTCAATCCAGCCGCGGTTGTAATCAACGCCTCGGAAATACCACCGGCCAGAATGCCAGGATCGCCGACCCCGTGAATCATGATAGCGGAAAAAACCTTGATCATACCGACGACGGTACCTAAAAGCCCTAACAAAGGTGTGATCGACGCAATGGTGCCCAATGAGTTAAGATAGCGTTCCAGTTCATGCACCACTTGACGCCCGGCTTCTTCAATACTGGTTTTCATCATCTCCCTGCCGTGTTCGCTATTAGCCAGACCGGCCGACAGCACGGCGCCTAAAGGCGAGCTGACTTTAATCCGACGCAAGGTGACGTCATCCAGCTTATTATCGCGATGCAATTGCCAGATGCTCGGGACCAGTTCTACCGGCAGAATTTTTTTGCGTTGCAAAGACCAGAAACGCTCACCGATGATGCCCATTGCTCCGACTGAACATAAAATGATCGGCAACATCAACCAACCACCGTTTTTAATCAATTCAAACACGTAATATTTCCTCAATTAACAAGCAGAAATGTTATTGCATGATCGATCCGATCAATGCATTTTCATTTATTCAACCAGATTATATTTTAACTCAAGACGATGCGTTTTTCCCGTCCGACCCAAATCAAAGCGATAATAAAAGCCAGACAACAGGATGCCGCAGCCATTGAATAGACAAAGGTAGCACCAAAAGAATCCCAGAAATAACCGCTGAAGAGACTTCCCAGCATGCCGCCCAAACCGAAGCTCATACTGCTATAAAGCGCTTGCCCCTTGCCTTGATGCCGACTGCCGAAATAGTGATGCACCAAATGAATAGCGGCGACGTGTGAAGAACCGAACGTTGCCGCATGCAACAGTTGGGCTCCGAACATCAACGACAACGAATCGGGATAGTAAGCGATCAATAACCAGCGGCCTATACTTAGACCGATGCTGACCAGTAGAATGATGCGGAGCGAAATCTTCTGCAGCAACGTTTTCATGAAGATAAACAAGATAATTTCGGCGCAAACACCCAGCGCCCATAATACGCCGATAGACGTTGCCGAGTATCCGTGCTGGTTCAGATAGATGGAATAGAATACATAGTAAGGGCCGTGAGCTAACTGTAAAAGCATATAAACCAGAAAGAACGCGATCACTTCTGGATTCATTAAAATGCGCCAGATCCCGACAGTATCCTGAGGGGAGAAACTGGCTTTCGCTTCGGGTGTGATCAGTGTCACTAGCCATATCAGACTCAACATCGCCGATATAATCCATGGCAAATAGCCAATCGTGAAAAATTCCAGAAAACGGCCGATACCCAAAACAGCAGTGATAAATCCCACCGATCCCCAAAGCCTTATCTGGCTATAACGATGCGGTTCTTGTTTGAGATGAAACAGCGTGGCGGCTTCGAATTGCGGTAAAGCCGCATTCCAAAAAAAACTAAAGCACACGGTAATGACCGCAAACCAAAAATAGCCTTTGACCAACAAAAAGCCGGCGAAAAACAAGGCGCCGAAAAATGAAGCAATTCGAATGATGCGTAAGCTTTTTCCGGTGTGATCGGCAATCCATCCCCATAGATTGGGAGCAATAATCTTGGTCGCCACCATTAAGGCCGACAGTTCACCGATTTGGAGCGCCGAAAAACCGGTATTTTCAAGAAATAGGCTCCAATACGGCAAAAAGCCGCCCAATGTGGCGAAATAAAAAAAATAAAAAGCGGATAATCGCCAATATGGCAAAGTCATTCTATTGTTGACCGATAGTTCGAAGGAGTACCGTCAAAGCACTCCAGGGAAGTTATCTTAGAACCGGTAAGCCGGAATCGACGTCTAAATTTTGGGCCCGATGTCTAAGAAGGTGGTCCATTAGCGTAATCGCCATCATCGCTTCCGCAATCGGCGTTGCTCTTATACCGACGCAGGGATCGTGTCGACCATGGGTTACCACTTCGATACTTTCACCCTTGGAGTTAATGCTTTGACCGGGAATGCGCAGACTTGAGGTCGGTTTCAATGCGATTCGGGCGACAATATTTTGCCCGGTCGAAATCCCTCCGAGGATACCTCCGGCATGGTTGCTAAGAAAGCCTTCAGGTGTAATTTCGTCACGAAAAGCGGTGCCTTTGCTATCGACACAAGCAAAACCGTCGCCGATTTCGACCCCTTTGACGGCGTTGATGCTCATCAATGAATGCGCAAGTTCCGCATCCAACCGGTCGAAGATCGGTTCGCCTAAACCCGGAGGAACGTTGTTGGCAACGACATCGATTTGCGCCCCTATGGAATCGCCCTCTTTGCGTAATGCGTCCATGTAGGCCTCGAGTTCGGTAATTTTATCGGAGTCGGGGCAAAAAAACGGATTGGTTTCGACGATATCCCAGTCCACTTTTTCAACTTTAATCGGACCCAGCTGAGATAAATAACCGCGTATTTCCATAGCGAACTGTTGTTTCAAATATTTTTTCGCGATAGCGCCGGCCGCAACGCGCATAGCGGTTTCCCTGGCCGAGGAGCGGCCTCCGCCTCGATAATCGCGGAAGCCGTATTTATGTTGATAACTGTAGTCGGCATGACCGGGACGGAATGTCTCAGCAATATTGGAGTAATCTTTGGAACGCTGATCGGTATTTTCGATTAACAGGCCGATTGGCGTCCCGGTGGTTTTACCATCGAATACGCCGGATAGTATTTTGACCCGATCGTCTTCACGGCGTTGTGTCGTATGACGCGAAGTTCCGGGTTTTCTTCTGTCCAGATCGATTTGCAGATCCTCTTCGCTCAAAACCAAACCGGGGGGGCAACCATCGACAATACAACCGAGCGCCGGACCGTGGCTTTCGCCGAACGTAGTAACCGTGAATAATTTTCCTATCGAATTTCCAGACATTTTTTATTTCGCGTTTTTAAATAAAGTATGATATTGATCGACCTGCTCGGCGGTTAGCAAAAAAACACCGTCCCCCCCTCGCTCGAATTCCAACCAATAGAAAGGAATTTCCGGAAAGCGTTGCTGCAAGGTTTCCGCACTACTGCCGACTTCGACCACGAGTATGCCTTGCGGTGCCAAATAATCATTGGCCTCGGTCAAAATGCGCATCACTAAATCCAGACCGTCATCGCCCCCTTTAAAACCCATTACCGGTTCGGCGTGGTATTCGGCGGGCAAGCTTTCCCATTCTCCGATGCTAACGTATGGCGGGTTACTGACAATGATGTCGTAAGATTGTTTGGGGAGCATGTCGAACAAATCGGATTGATACAGAGTGAGTTGATCCTCCAATCCGTGATTTCTGATGTTGATCAGCGCAACCTCGCTGGCGGAGTCGGATAATTCGACGGCATCCACATGTGCGTCAGGAAAAGCGTAGGCACAGGCAATAGCGATACAGGCACTACCGGTACACAGGTCGAGAATACGGTCCACCTGGGTATCGTCAACCCAGGGTTCGAAACGTTGTTCGATCAACTCGGCAATCGGCGAGCGAGGAACCAACACCCTTTCATCCACATAAAACGACAAGCCGGCAAAAATCGCTTCGTGAGTCAGATACGCGGACGGTTTACGTTCGCTGATTCTTTTGCGGATCAAATCGACCACAGCTTCCCTTTCAGCCAGCGTCAAAACAGTATCCAAGTAACTGTCGGCCAAATTATAAGGTTGATGCAAGGTATGCAACACAATGGCGGCCGCTTCATCGAGAGCTGTCACGGTGCCGTGACCGAGAAACACCCGGCTGGCCGAGAACTGACTGGCGCCCCAGCGGATATAATCCCGGATAGTGTTAAGGATTGTGGTAACATCTTCGGATGTTGCATTCATGACTGATGGCTGATTTTAAGGACTGAATCAACAGGAGCGTCAATTTTAAACTAAACTGTATTGGCTTGTACGATTAAAGCACAACTTTTTATGTC
>JBNLEI010000018.1:0-2781 GCA_050304855.1 Methylococcaceae bacterium | reverse complement strand
AAGATTCTCCGGGGTGGACAATAAGAAGCGCAGATCCCCTGTTATTGACGGTCGCATGGTATCGAACTTACTCTTATTTAAGCCGGCAATATAAACCTTCGCTCCCATTGCCGCTGCAACACTGGCCGCATGCCGTCCAACCACACCGTCACCGACGACCAGCACCGTTCCGGAGCTTTCGCCTAGCACTCTGGCCAACTGCACGCCTCGACCATGATTAAAAGCCGCGAGATAGTAGCTGCCCATTAACGTTGCCATATTGCCGGCTACCGCACTCATTGGCGCAAGCAAAGGCAAGCACCCTTGAGCATCTTCCACGGTTTCATATGCAATCGCGGTGGTTTTTTTCGCTAATAATTCTCTGGTCAGCGATTGCTCTACACCCGCCAGATGGAAATAGGTAAAGACGATCTGTTGACCGAGATAACGATATTCGATCGGCAAAGGTTCTTTAATCTTTACCACCAAGTCGCTGGCCCATGCATCATCCACAACAACCATTTCGGCTCCGGCTTGTCGATAGCTATCGTCTTCAAAACCGGAGCCCAGCCCCGCACCGCATTCGACGACAACCTTATGCCCAAGCCTAACGAGCCGCGCCACGCCTTCCGGAGTCATC
Source organism: Methylococcaceae bacterium (assembly GCA_050304855.1). Classification (GTDB taxonomy): domain Bacteria; phylum Pseudomonadota; class Gammaproteobacteria; order Methylococcales; family Methylomonadaceae; genus Methylomarinum. Next base: position 2,162 of record JBNLEI010000018.1, on the reverse strand, counting down.
CCGACCCTGTTTTCCTTGTCTTTTATTTCTTTCGGCACCCCGATTTGCATTGTTTTACCCTTTTTCGCCTATAGCAAACCGCGCCGCACCCAATAATGCCGCCTCAGGATTGGTACAAACTTTGACCGGAAGTTCCCGCATTAACTGACTGTAGCGCCCCTTATCCTGAAAGCGGCGCATGAAATCACTTTGCAGCAAAATCAGGTTTTTTGCGGCAATCCCACCCGCCAGCACCACACCGCCATAAGCCAGTGTTTTCAAAGCAAGATTTCCCGCCTCAGCCGCATAAATCCGGCAAAACAGCCGCATTGTTTGTATACATATAGGATCTTCTTTAGACTGTGCCATTTTACTGATTATCTCTGCGGCATCCCGATCGCGCATCATAATTTCAGTTTTTTCTAGCGGTGAGAAATATCCCTTTTCTTTTAAAAACTGATAGATATTTCGTATGCCCATTCCGGAAACCAGCCTTTCATAACTGACGTGCCCCGAATATTTGACGCTTAAAAACTTGAGCAATTCAATTTCTAATTCATCGTTCGGCGCAAAGTCCGCATGCCCTCCTTCCGTTGACATCACGAGGTAGCCATTAGCATTTCTGCAGATAATCGCTTCGCCCAGACCGGTCCCGGCGGCAATTACGGCAATGTTGCCTTTTCTTGTCTTCGCCTCCGGATTTAATTCGACAAATTCCTTCGCCGGCAAAGACAACACCCCCCAGGCCGCCGCCTCCAGGTCATTTAGGAAATGCACGTCAGTAACCTGAAGCATATCCCCGATTGCCTTTTTTCTCACCCGCCACGGCAAATTGGTAGCGTCACAATCTCCGTCGACAATCGGACCGGCAATTCCGAGGCAAACTTTTTTTAGTTTAAAACTTCCGAATTCTGCTAAAAAATCCGTCAATAAATCGTCAAAACTGACGAAATCTGCACTTTGATATTGCTTTTTTGCGAGACACCGGGCATCACCATCGAACAACGCCAACAAGGTTTTGGTCCCACCGATATCGCCGGCCAGAATCATTATGACTATTGCCCGTGGCTGCTAAAGACTTTAAACCCGCCCTCATCGTCAAAAGAGATCACATCATAAGGGGCTTTGCGATTTCCCATTTCCATTCCGGGGGTTCCGACCGGCATGCCCGGCACCGAAATACCGATGACTTTTGGTTTGATTTTTAATAAGCGCTTGATATCTTCGGCCGGGACATGACCTTCGACCACATAACCGCCGATCAAAGCCGTATGGCAAGACTGCATTTCGCGTGGCACACGGTACTTTTCTTTCACGGCCTGCATATCGTCCAGAACGACATCTTCAATTTTGAATTGGTTATCGCGCAAATGTTCTACCCATTTGCTGCAACAACCGCACGTTGGACTACGGTAGACAACTATGCTCAGGGAGTCGTCTTTTTGTTCCGTTGTTTCCGCATGTGTCGCGCTTCCCAACACCAGCGACAACACCACTATACTCATTTTAAATAGGTTCATCTCAACTCTTCCTCATAAATTATTCGCCATTCAGCGTTATCAGTATTGTTCTGCCGGCGGCATGATTTCGGTGCTCGCATAAATAAATGCCCTGCCACGTCCCCAGCGCCAATTTCCCGTCGGCAATCGGAATGGTCAGACTTTCGCCCACCAGCACGGCTTTGATGTGAGCGGGCATATCGTCCGCCCCTTCGAGCGTATGTAAAAAATAAGGCTCGTTTTCCGGAACCGTACTGGAGAAATAGGCCTCCATGTCGTGTCTGACATCGGGATCGGCATTTTCGTTAATCGCCAACGAGGCGGACGTATGTTGAACGAAAACATGAGCCAGGCCCACACGCATTTTTTTCAAGTCCGGTACCGCATCGACTACAAAACGGGTAATCAGATGAAATCCGCGCCCCATAGCCGGCAACTTGATTTTTTTCTGTATCCACATAACCATTACCTGAGCATTACGAAAGGAATCAACGAATAGCACAATGTACTGATCAGGATAATCGCCGCACAATTCAAAATAAATCCGATTTTCAGCATATCCGCAATCTTCAAGTTGCCGGTCGCAAAAACGATAGTGTTAGGGGGCGTTGCAACCTGAAACATAAAAGCGCAGGATGCGGCAAAAACAGCCGGCAGCATCAGCCATATCGGCGAAACGCCGAC
>JBNLEI010000017.1:0-7143 GCA_050304855.1 Methylococcaceae bacterium | reverse complement strand
CCAATGACGCCGGTATGCAGCAATTGACCGCGGCTTTTCAAGCATTGTCGTTGGACTGGATTCCTTCGGCTGGAAACTTTGTCTCGGTGGATTTGAAACAGACTAGCATGCCGATTTACGAGGCGTTACTGCGAAAAGGAGTCATTGTCAGGCCTGTAGCCAACTACGAAATGCCGACTCACTTACGCATCAGTATCGGAACGGAAAAGGAAAATCAAACTTTTATTCAAGCGCTTGACGAAATCTTGAATGATGTTTGACAAATTATGCATCATTGGTGTCGGCTTGATCGGTAGTTCGGTAGCTAGGGCCGCACGCCGACAAGGACTCTGCAAGAAAATCGTCGCATACGGTCGACAGCAGGATTTACCCAATCTGGAATTAGCTAAGCAGCTTGAAGTCATTGACGACTATTTTCTCGATATCGCTTCAGCCGTTTCAACGGCCGATTGTATCGTGATCGCCACACCTGTCGGAACGGTTGAAGCCGTATTTAAATTATTGCAGCCCAATTGGAATCAAAACGCTGTTTATACGGATGTTTGCAGTACCAAAGCGAGCGTAGTCAACGCGGCCAAGGCCATTTTCGGAGAAGTTCCCGACAATTTTATTCCTGCTCATCCGATAGCCGGCGCAGAACGAAGCGGAGTAGAAGCGGGTTTAGTCGATTTGTTTGAAAACAAACGTCTCATTATTACACCATTGGAGAACAGTAAACCTCAGGCATTGGAAAAAATTATCCAGTTTTGGGAACACCTCGGCTCCAGCGTTTCTTTGATGGATGTTGACCATCACGACACAGTGCTGGCAGCGACCAGCCATTTGCCGCACATATTGGCTTTTGCCCTAGTGGATTTGTTGGGACGAAAGGATGAACAGGTTGAAATCTTTAAATATGCCGCTGGTGGGTTTAAAGATTTCAGCCGAATTGCCTCCAGCGATCCCACTATGTGGCTCGACATTTGTATGGCTAATAAACAAGAGATCATTCCATTAATTCAACAATTGCAAGCCGAATTAAGCAAAATACAACATTTGCTGGAAAATAATGAAAGCCAGCAGCTTTTTGAAACTTTTAGCTATGCCCGAGAGGCACGGCAACGTTTTCTTGATCAGTTAGAAAAATAAATATGGCAAAATCTATTACTTATAAAGTTAAACCCGGCGGCAAACTGCGTGGAGAAATCAGAGTGCCGGGCGATAAATCGATGTCGCATCGATCAATCATGCTCGGTTCGTTGGCCGAAGGAACTACACATGTTACCGGTTTTTTAAATGCAGAAGATGCGTTAGCGACATTACAGGCTTTCCGCGACATGGGTGTAAAAATCGAGGGGCCGGTTAATGGCGAAGTGACGATTCACGGAGTCGGTAAACATGGACTCAAACAACCGGCAAAGCCTTTATATTTGGGTAATTCCGGTACATCGATGCGTTTGTTGAGCGGCCTATTGGCTGGTCAGCCGTTCGAAACCGTTTTAACTGGTGATAAATCCTTAGAATCTAGGCCGATGCGCCGGGTAACTGAGCCTCTGGCATTGATGGGTGCTGAGATTGAAACTCAAGTGGACGGTACTGCACCCCTTAAAATCAAGGGAGGAGCCAAATTGAAAGGCATACATTACCAGATGCCGATGGCTAGTGCCCAAGTCAAATCCTGTTTATTGTTGGCAGGTATGTATGCCGAAGGCGAAACCATTGTCACTGAACCGGCGCCAACGCGCGATCATACCGAAAGGATGCTCAATGGCTTTGGTTATAAGGTCAAACGCGAAGAGAACAAAGCGATAATCGATGCTTCCGGAACCTTGAAAGGCTGTGAAATCGATGTGCCCAGTGATATTTCATCCGCTGCGTTTTTTCTGGTCGGAGCCAGTATCGCTCCGGATTCCGACGTAACCTTAAAACATGTCGGTATCAATCCGACCCGTACTGGTGTTATCGATATCTTGCGTTTAATGGGCGCGAATATCGAAATAACCAATGAAAAATTTGTTGGAGGCGAACCGGTCGCCGATCTTCGGGTACGTTCCAGTCAATTGAAGGGTATCGATATTCCGGAAGAGTTGGTGCCACTGGCGATCGATGAATTTCCGGTTCTGTTTGTTGCCGCGGCGTGCGCAGACGGCCAGACACGCCTGACTGGTGCTAAAGAGTTGCGAGTTAAAGAATCGGATCGCATACAGGTAATGGCTGACGGTTTGCAGATTCTGGGAGTTGATGCACAGCCTACGGAAGACGGTATGATTATAAACGGCAGCACAATCAGTGGTGGAATAGTAAACTCTCATGGTGATCACCGCATTGCCATGTCGTTTTCTATAGCCGGTTTACGTGCAAGTGACAGTATTACGATTCTGGACTGTGAAAATGTTAATACGTCTTTTCCGGAATTCCGTGAACTGGCTAGTCATTTGGGACTTGATTTGACTAGCCAAGAACAATGAGTATCCCTGTATTAACGATTGACGGCCCAAGCGGCGCGGGAAAAGGAACGGTCAGTCGGGCTATTGCGAAAAAGTTGGGATGGAATTATCTGGACAGCGGTTCCATTTATCGTTCTTTGGCAATCGCAGTTTTGAAAGCCGGAGTAGAACTCGAGGATATCGCAGGCATTACCGGTTTAGCCCGAACTATGCGTTTGGAATTTGAATGCAATGATGAGCTCACTGTGCTGCTCGATGGCGAAAATATTACCGCTGAATTGGGCACTGAAACAACCGGAAATACCGCTTCGATTATTGCAGCGTATCCTGAGGTTCGAGCGGTATTACTGCAAAAACAAAAGGATTTTCAACAGCTTCCGGGGCTAGTTGCCGATGGTAGGGATATGGGGACAGTCGTGTTTCCTGATGCCGAGTATAAAGTCTATCTAACAGCTAGTGCGGTGGAGAGAGCGAAACGCAGATATAAACAGTTGATTGAAAAAGGAATTGATGCTAATCTTGACCGAATTACCTGTGAGATTGAAGAGCGTGACCGCCGTGATCGTGAGCGCGAGACTGCTCCGCTGGCAATGGCGGCTGATGCACTTTATATCGACTCGTCGGATTTGTCCATTGAAAAGGTCATTGACGAGGTAATAAACTTAGTCCGTTAGGGCTTTTGGTGTTGCTTGCTTACCCGGCAGGCGGCTTTTTTTAACTTTATGATGAAATTAAAGCTTGTTTGAGTCATAGCAAGCTTGGGAAAGAAACAATGAGCGAAAGCTTTGCTGAATTATTTGAAGAGAGTTTAGCCAAGACCGAAATGCGTCCTGGCGCAATGTTAGTGGGTACCGTTGTCGATATTGAAAATGAATTCGTTATCGTTAGTACTCAAGCCAAATCTGAAGGTGTAATTCCGAAATGGCAGTTTTTAAATGCGGATGGCGACCTGGAGGTTGAAGTTGGCGATGAGATTGAGGTAGCTCTCGATTTATTCGAAGATGGATTGGGTTCCACACTTCTTTCCCGCGATAAAGCTAAGAAAAACAAGGCCTGGGGCGAGCTGGAAACAGCCTTCGAAAATGACGAAACCATTGTCGGTCGTATTACCGGAAAAGTTCGTGGCGGGTTCACCGTTGCCGTCGGCGCATTGCGTGCCTTCCTGCCCGGTTCTCTGGTCGATGTTCGTCCGATCCGCGACACAACCTTCCTTGAAGGTCGTGATCTTGAATTCAAAGTTATCAAAATCGACCAGAAACGTAATAACGTCGTTCTGTCTCGCCGTGCCGTAGTCGAAAAAGAGTACAGTGAAGAAAGAGAAGAACTGATGAAAACGCTGGAAGACGGCGCTATCGTGACCGGTATTGTTAAAAACCTGACCGATTACGGCGCGTTTATCGATTTGGGCGGTATCGACGGTTTGTTGCATATTACCGACATGGCGTGGCGCCGCGTTCGTCATCCATCCGAATGTGTTGAAATCGGTCAAGAAGTCAAAGTCAAAGTTCTTAAATTTGATAAAGACAAAACCCGCGTTTCTTTGGGCATGAAGCAAATGGAGGAAGATCCATGGCAAAATATCGCCCGTCGTTACCCGGCCGGTACTCGCGTGTTCGGCAAAGTCAACAACCTGACCGACTACGGTTGTTTTGTTGAAATTGAGGAAGGTGTCGAAGGCTTGGTTCATGTCTCTGAAATGGATTGGACCAATAAAAACGTCAACCCTGCGAAAGTCGTGCAACTTGGCGACGAAGTAGAAGTGATGGTTTTGGAAATCGACGAAGAACGTCGTCGTATTTCGCTGGGTATGAAACAATGCCGTCCGAATCCGTGGGACGAGTTCGCTGCGACTCATAACAAAGGCGACAAAATCAGCGGTAAGATCAAGTCGATTACCGACTTCGGTATCTTTATCGGTCTGGATGGCGGTATTGACGGTTTGGTCCACACTTCCGACATTTCCTGGAACGAAAATGACGAAGAGGCTATTCGCAAATACAAAAAAGGCGATGAAGTCGAAACCGTTATTTTGGCCGTTGATCCTGAGCGTGAGCGTATCTCGTTAGGTATTAAGCAACTGGAACAGGATCCTTTCCAAAACTACATCGCGCTGCATGAAAAAGGTAGTTTGGTTACCGGTACCGTTAAAGAAGTTGACGCTAAAGGTGCCGTGATAACTTTGGCCGAAAACGTCGAGGGTTACCTGAGAGCTTCTGAAATCCAGCGGGACCGTGTTGAAGATGCACGAACCTTGTTGAATGTAGGCGATGAAGTCGAAGCGAAATTTATCGGCGTCGACAAAAAAACCAAATCTATTTCACTGTCTATTAAGGCTAAAGATTTGGAAGAAGAATCCAATGCGATTAAAGACTACGGTCAGCAAGGCGCCTCTTCCGGTACACCTACTTTAGGTGATATCTTTAAACAAATAGATAAATAAGCTGAAGGAGGGGAATGAAACATTCGTTCCCCTCATATTTATTCAGGATTAAGTGTGACAAAATCAGAATTAATTGAAACGCTTGCAAGACAGCAGCCTCATCTTGCACTTAAAGACATCGAGTTGGCCGTTAAATGTATCATCGAACAGATGAGTGAAACGCTTGCCGGCGGCGAAAGAATTGAAATCCGCGGTTTTGGAAGTTTCTCTTTGCATCACCGTCCGCCTAGAATGGGACGTAATCCCAAAACCGGCGAATCAGTATCCTTAACCGAAAAGTATGTTCCTCATTTTAAGCCTGGTAAGGAACTGCGTGATCGTGTCGATGCTTCTCGAGAAAAATACAAAATTGTAGATTAACCAGGAATTCAATCAACGTTAACAATATTGAAATAATCCGCTAATGAAACTCCTAGCCCTTATTGTTTTCTTTACGGTCTTTATTATTGCGTTGATTTTTTCCGTGTTGAATTTTCAACCCGTAGAAATCAATCTTTATTTTTTCACCCTCTCTCTTCCCTTGACGGTTGCATTAACCATTGAGTTGTTTGCCGGTATTGCAATCGGTTTCGTTGCAGCATTGCTACATATTGTAAAATTAAAGGCGCAGTATGTTCAGCTTAGCAAGAAAATCGGCAATGAAACTCTAAAGTAAATTCTCAGAAGCTGTTGGTCGCCTTTTCATTAAAGATTGGCAACTATTCTCAAATTATCTTTTTCTCGATTCAAAAAAATAATATGGTATAGTATTCTTTAATGAGAATGATTATTACTAATTATCTTTTTAAGAATTTATCAATGTTTTATTGATAAATAACTCGATCCCGGCTTTGTGAAAAATGGAAACCTTTTTTAGCTTTATGCCTCAAACTTTAAGTACTTTTTCCGTTGGCGAATCGGGCAAGATTGCCGGCTTTGATAAGTCAGGCAAAGCTTACCGAAAGCGCCTGTTAGCCATGGGCCTGACTCCGGGTACTGTGTTCACCGTAACCCGGTTTGCACCACTAGGCGACCCGATTGAGATTAAAATCCGCGGCTTTTCGCTATCATTGCGAAAAAACGAAGCTTCCATATTGATTGTTGAAAAAATATGACCCACAAACTGTTTACTGTCGGTGTAGTAGGCAATCCCAATTGCGGTAAGACAACATTGTTTAATGCGTTAACCGGCGCCAAACAACATGTCGGCAACTGGCCAGGCGTAACAGTTGAAAAAAAGGTAGGGGAATACGTTTTTCAAGAGCTTAAAATCCAGTTAGTGGATTTGCCGGGTACTTATTCTCTTGAATCCGCGGATGATTCGGTATCGTTGGATGAGAAGGTAGCACGCGATTATGTCGCTAGCAATGAAGCGGATTTAATCATCAATATCATTGATGCGACCAATATTGAGAGAAATCTTTATTTGACGTCGCAACTGATTGAAATGCGTGTACCGATGGTCATCGCACTGAATATGATGGATTCGGTTGCAAAACGCGGTATCAAAATTGACTTGGTCACGTTGTCCAATTTGCTAGGTTGCCCGGTGGTACCGATTACTGCATCGACCGGCCAAGGGATACAGCAGTTGAAAGATGTCATTAACCTGTCGTTTGAACAACCTTCGATTCCTGACGCCACTATTCCTTATCATGAAGAAATCGAAAATGCTATCAATGATTTATTATCGCAGTTAGCCGTTCAGGCGGCGGCTTCCTCTTGCGATCTGCGTTGGTTAAGTCTACGTTTGCTGGAAAACGATACGCTGGCGAAAAAAATCGCCGGTTCTGAAATGGTAGCTGTTGCCGAACATTTGCAAGCGGAAATTGAAACAAAAACCGAAGAAGAAATCGACATATTAACGGCGGATGCTCGCTATAGTTTCGTCAATCAACTGACGCAAAACTGTATATGTAAATTGAATGAAGTTTCCAGGCATATGACCGATAAAATCGATCGGGTCGTGTTGAACCGCTTTTTGGGGATCCCGATTTTTCTATTGGTGATGTATGCAATGTTTATGTTCACTATTAATATCGGCAGCGCTTTTATCGATTTCTTTGATTTAGCCGTCGGCGCTATTTTAGTGGATGGACTCAGCCAAGTCCTACAGCATTTCCATTTTCCCGATTGGTTAATCGTTTTGATTGCAAATGGCGCCGGAGGCGGGGTCCAAGTAGTCGCCACGTTTATCCCTATTGTCGGATTTTTATTCATTTTTTTATCCGCTTTGGAAGATTCGGGATATATGTCTCGCGCCGCTTTTGTGATGGACCGGTTCATGTGTATGATCGG
>JBNLEI010000016.1:0-11423 GCA_050304855.1 Methylococcaceae bacterium | reverse complement strand
GCCTTCAAAAATCGACTTGAGATCTTTGAGGTTGGGAATCTCACGGAAATCCTCAACGCCGAACATTGCTTCACCGGCCGCTGCAATAAAAGGCGCGTGTGACATGGCGCTGACACTGGCAAGGTTCTGCAGCAATTTAATGTCCTGCGGGCCCGGTCCGAACTCGTAATTACCGACAACTGCTGCATAGGGCTGCCCGCCGAACTGGCCGTATTCCGCCGTGTATGCTGTTTTATAGAGCCCTGATTTGACGATTTCCGGGGCGTCCTCAAAATCTTCGAGCAGATCCTCCTTGCTCACATTAAGGATTTCCAGTTTGATATTTTCCCGCATATTCTCCACAATCATCGAAATAGGCTCGGTTTTCTGTTCCTCCCGATACAAATCGTATTTTTCGATGATTTTTTTTAGGTTAACCGAACTCATCACCCGTTGACTAATGACCTGAATTCGTTGATCGGCATAACTGGTGACGGTCGACCTGACCAAATCCTGTGGAATCTCCTGCTGCTCAATCAAAATTGTCGCTGTCGATTTATAAGTTGCCGGCCATTTCAAGGCCACTACAACGGTTATCAGAAATAACGTCAACGCAATAGCCAGCATTTTATTCTTATTGCGTTTCAGCATACCGATATAATCTTGTATGCCTTTTTCTTCTATTTCTTCCATTCTTGTTTCTCTGTTAATGTAACTTTACCGCGTTCGTCAATCACGTCGCCAAAACCAAAGTGTTAAGCATCATTTATACCAATAATCTCAACCTCTAAAACCGCTTTCAAAACTCGATTTTTAGCCGATATCTCTAACGATCATGATTCAATATCTCTGCGTTTTCATCTTGTCCCATTGATAGGAGAAACCGATGAAAAACGCATTAGATACGGCGGCATCGTCACTATTCTCAAATTCCTGCATCCGATAACGATAGCCTGCATTGATTGAAGCGTGTCTGTCCAATTGCCAGTTCACGGCCGGGCTGACATGGTAATAAGTCCTGTCGTCGTTACTACTTCCGCTTCCCGCCGTTGTCGTGACATTAATCCCTCCAGCCAACGAAATCCGCAATCTCTCCGTCAATTTGTAACCGTAATTGACCGCGAATCGGTCAACCAACCGCTGTTGGCCATTGCCCTGAGCGCTGGTGGCCCGAGAATAGGACAGCCCGACCGAACCGGTTTCGAACCGCTTGTTCAAACTGAAAGAAAAAACCATTCCTTGAACGTCGTCTTCGAAAGTCACATCTTCAAATCGCAACGTGTTGAAATTAAACCGAGTGAAGGTCGTTTCTGTATTGGTAAAACGCCTGCCTATCGACATCGAAGTAGACCAGGTTGGAACAAACTGATAATCCATCCCTATCGTTACCGTATACTCAGTTGTGTCCCTGCGTATTGACGGCACTTCGAAACTCATGGCTGATGCGCTGAGGTAGGTATTGAGCAGCGAATTCCATTGCTGAACGTAACTTAGAGAAACTGAGTCGATCGTATAATCAAAAAATCGGGAAATCTCGGATTGTTCGTAAGTAATATCATTATGGGTGTAATTCGCGCGTAAAAACTGGGTATTCGACAAATAGTACGTCCATTCAGGCGTCAAACTCCATTGTTCGCGGATAATATTGTCCTGTACCAACCCGGTCACATCAAGCTCGCTGGTTAATGTCGTGTCCCGGGTATAGTCTCCCCTCAGGCTGAATTTGTTTCTTTGTGTGATATCGAAAACGGACGTCAAATCGATAAAGATATTTTCACTATCCAAATCAAAGTCGCTACTGTAGCGCTTAAGTTCGAATCTGTTGTTCAACGTCAGATCGTACCTGTCCGATCTGACACCGACTCTGCCGCCGCCCTCGGCTATAAGGCCATAAGCAGACTTGTCCAGCCCTTCGGCGGCGCCGATTCCGCTACTCCCGTTTAACAGCCGGATATTATCGTCATACTCAACTTTGACGCCGAACTTAGGCTGTAAATAGATTTCTTTCGCCAGCACTTCTGCAGAGCCGAAGAGGGTCAAGAGAATTACAGTCGACAAAAAATAACCGCTCGTTCTTGTTACCGATAATAATCGCCAACAAATTGAGGCAGACAAATCAACAAATTGGATTCTGAGTATCATCTAACAGGTTGTTCCCGTTTATCCTATTGGGATTCCATTCAAAGCAAACCTGGTCTATGAAAAACTCTCTTCGAAGACATCAGCCGGAATCTCGGTTCCTTTTTCTAGAACATCAACTCCGGCATGACAAAAATCAACTGCTTTCAAGACCCGATTGCTTTAATATGCAAGAAATAAATCACACATTAAAGCAAAAACTGAGCCACAATAATCAGGGAACGACAACCACGTCGCCTGACTTCAGCAAAATATTCTGTTCGAGATCGTCACCGTCCTCTACATCGCCGTAGCGAAACTCGATGGCTTGCTGATTACCTTCTCCGTCCCGGCGTAAAATGATAATGTTATTCACCGATGCAAAGGCTGTCATCCCCCCGGCCATACTTAGCGCCTGCATCACATCGACGTATCGATTGACAATGTATTCGCCCGGCTTGTTAACTTGGCCTATGACATAAATTTTGTTTCCGAGTAACTGTTTAGCCGAAATCGTGACTACCGGATCGGCAATGTATTGGCTCAAGCGCTCGGCAATCGCTTTTTCAATGTCAACCAACCCCAAACCTTCAGCTTTAAGATCTCCGACCAACGGGAAAGATATGCCGCCGTCCGGCCTGACGACGACTTCTTTAATCAATCCTTCTTCCTTCCAAACATTGATTTCCAAAACGTCTCCTGGCTGAACCCGGTATTGCTTCCAGTCGGTGTCACCGGCAATTACCGAGGCCGAAAACAAACAAACGATCGCAGCTTCCATCCAATAATTAAAGCATTTTAATTTCATCAATTAACTTCCTAATGTTACGATAGAAAACAACCATTCTACATGAATGGTTTTTAAAGCCCTCAAAAATCGATGAGCGACTGGATGGAAATGAAGACGGGCTTGCCGATACCGACAGCCCGCCTTTTATTAATGATCACTCTTTGCGAATCGAAACATCGGCCTTTGCTTCCAAGGCCGCTAAAACCGCATTAAAAGTGGATTGCCCGAATGCATTAGCGATATTCTTTTCAGCCAATTGCTGTTTCTGTTTATCGCTTTCAGTCATCACTCCGTCAGTGACTTTCAACAAACTAATAACAGTTTGAGAACCGTCAAGGCCGGGCGCAACAACTACAGTTGGCGTATCGCCCACTGGTTTGGCAGCTTTAAACACCGTTTGATTCGTAACCCAGTCCAATTCGCCGCTATTACGAGTCAATCCGTTGATTTTATTAATTTTCAATTGATTCTTTTCCGCCACGGCCGTCAAGGTCTGGCCGGCAAGTAACGCGTCTTTGATCTCAGTCGCTTTCTGCTCGGCTTGAGCGCGGGCCGTTTCCAGCTTCAATGCTGCGATAATATCGGCTTTTACTTCTTCAAGAGCACGAGTTACAGCCGGGTTATGCTCTAACATTCTTAAAACGACTATCTTATTCGCTCCGATTTCTACTGGCTCGCTATTGTTGCCTTTCAACACATCCTCGGAGAACGCCGCTTTCCGTACCGCGTCTTCGGCGGCAATACCTTCTCCGGCATTCCGACTGAATAATCCCGTTTCCTTAGTCGAGATTCCTAACGCTTCTGAAACCGCCAACAGGCTGTCAGGATTTTCGTAGGCGACCTCGGTTAAGGTTTCGCCTAGTTCGTAAAAACGGCTTTCAGCCTGAGACTTTTTATAGGAGCTGGCGATTTCCGCCTTAACGCTTTCGAAAGGTTTTATATCGCCCGGCACCAATTCAGTCACCTTAATAAGATGATAGCCGAATGCCGATTTCACCGGCTCCGAAACCTCTCCGAGTTTTAAGTTAGCGGCAGCATCTTCAAAATCTTTTTCCATGACACCAACATTGAACAACCCTAAATCGCCGCCATTCTTTGCAGTGAGCTTATCATCTGAAAGCTCTGACGCTAGCGAGGCAAAATCTTTGTCTTTCAATTGCTCTTTCGCTTTTAAGGCTCTTTCCAACGCCTTATCGTCATCCTCTTGATTTTTATTAAAGGCGAACAAGATGTGGCTGATCCTTCTACGTTCTTTAGTGGTATAAAGATCTTTATGCTCTTCATAATAATTTCTAAGCTGATCTTCATCCGCTTCAACATCTTCGGCCAATTTATCCAGTGACAATTCCACATACTCAATGGATACCTGCTCTTCGGTTTGAAAAGCGTCCTGATGCTGCCGGTAGTAATCCTCTATTACTTCATTCGTCGGCTGTTCATCAACAGTAGCCAATGGAATGGTTACATATTCGATATCGCGCTTTTGATTCTGGATGGCAAAAAAGCGGTCTACATCGGCTTGAGTAACAAAACTGCTTTCAGTGACCGCCTGCTGATACTGCTCCATCACCAAGGCTTTTTTAATTCGCTTGACGAACTCCGAAGAGGACATTCGCTGCGAACTCAGTAATGCCTTGTATTGTTTTTTATCAAATTTGCCGTCGGTCTGGAAGTACTCCAACGTTTGGATAAATTCTCTGGCAGAGTCGTCAGTCACTACCAATCCTTCTTCCTGCACGTGCTGCAACAATACTTCATCGCGAATCAATTTATCGAACGCCTGTTGTTTAACCGCTTCCTCATCAAAATTCATTCCGGCTAGATTCTGAGCGTATTGTGCATAGGCTCTATTCAGGTCCTGTTGATAAAAGTCTTTGTCGCCCACTGAGGCAATGGGCGCTTCGCTGCCACCACCGAGATAATTTTGAATACCCCATAATGCAAAAGGTACGCAAATCAGTATCAAAATGACCCATGCAAATACGCCCTGCGATTTATCTCTAATCTTTTGTAGCATATGCCCTGCCCTTATTATGAAAGCCCGATTCTTGCGGGCTGAAAAAAACTTAAGCAAAAAAAAACCCCGAACCGTTAAGGTCCGGGGTTTAGTATCTGGCGGAGCGGACGGGACTCGAACCCGCGACCCCCGGCGTGACAGGCCGGTATTCTAACCAACTGAACTACCGCTCCATAGTCTGGTGGGTGCTGAGGGGATCGAACCCCCGACCCTCGCCTTGTAAGGGCGATGCTCTCCCAGCTGAGCTAAGCACCCGACTAAAGAGCGCCTAGTTTACAGCATCTTTTAAAGATTTACCAGCCTTAAATGAAGGAATTTTCGCAGCCTTGATAGTAATCTCGGCACCCGTTTGGGGATTGCGACCTTTTCTTTCCGCTCTTTCTTTAACGGCAAAAGTTCCGAAGCCGACTAATGCAACCGAATCGTCATTTTTTAATGCTTCAGTTACCGCTGTTATGAAACCGTCTAAAGCACGACCTGCATCTGCCTTTGTTAAATCCGCTGAATCAGCAATTGCATCGATAAGTTCCGATTTATTCATTTATTTCCCCTTAGGTGAATGGTTAACTATGCTCAGATTAATGCTCCAACCGTAGCAAAGGCAGATATAAACCCGCAAGCCCTCTGTCTCAGCAACAAACTAGACTCGATTTTGTTGTTTTTAACGAGAGAAACAAGTTCCTGCAATCGCCGCAGTAAAAAGCATAACTAATTGAATTTATTGACACTAGCAGTTTCTTGAAAAAAACCTAACCCCAGCCTCTTATCAGAAACAGCGATATTTATATCAACTGCCGTTGATTTGTGTCAAGCAGAAAAAAGCCCGTATCCCTTGATTTTTAAGGTATTGAAGCCTATTCCCACCTATTCAATAAATCTTTTATAAGCCCAAAATATCGAACTCCAGTTTGGCTGATTGCGGTAAGCACTTGAATTCTATCCGCATACCAAACAAAAAAACCGTTAGTGAGCTAGTACTGAGGGCTCATTTTTTTTCATTTTTTTACTCCCTGCCTGCGCGACTGTTTTTTTATCGCCGGGTGTAGGTACATGCTGTAAAGCCACTTCCAGCACTTCGTCAATCCAATGTACAGCTTTAATCTCCAGATTCTTTTTTATATTTTCCGGAATTTCAGCCAAGTCCTTTTCGTTCTCGGCGGGAATTAAGACAGTGGTAATACCTCCGCGATGCGCGGCCAACAATTTTTCCTTTAATCCGCCGATAGGTAAAACCTCACCTCTCAAGGTAATTTCTCCGGTCATTGCAACATTGGATCGTACCGGCACCTTAGTTAATGCAGAAATAATAGCCGTGCACATTGCAATCCCGGCACTAGGTCCGTCCTTGGGGGTCGCCCCTTCCGGAACATGAATGTGAATATCACTGCTTTGAAACATCTTCTCATCAATTCCCAATCCGGGTGCACGACTTCTGACAACAGTCACGGCAGCCTCGATCGATTCTTTCATCACATCCCCCAGCTTGCCGGTCGCCAACTGCTTGCCTTTTCCGGGCATTACCGCAGTTTCAATGGTTAACAATTCGCCTCCTACCTCGGTCCACGCCAAGCCGGTCACCTGGCCGATCTGATCCTGATCTTCCGCTACACCATAGCTAAACCGTCTGACACCCAAATATTTATCCAATTTGTCTTCGCTGATCAACTCTTTCTCTTGCTTATCCGCTAATAACAGATCCTTCACCACTTTCCGGCATACTTTCGAGATCTCTCGCTCCAACCCGCGCACACCGGCTTCCCGAGTGTAATAACGGATAATATCCTTGACCGCAGCCTCAGAGAACTCAATCTCGGCTGACTTCAATCCGTTATTTTTGATTTGTTTGGGAATCAGAAAACGCAAGGCGATATTAACTTTTTCGTCTTCGGTGTAGCCAGCCAAACGAATCACTTCCATCCTATCCATCAGAGGCGCCGGAATGTTCATGGTATTCGCAGTGGCGACGAACATGACGTCAGACAGATCGAAATCAACTTCCAGATAATGATCGGCAAACGTGTGGTTTTGCTCGGGATCCAACACCTCCAGCAAAGCCGAAGCCGGATCACCCCGGAAATCCGCCGCCATTTTATCGATTTCGTCGAGTAGAAACATCGGATTACGGGTTTTAATCTTGGCCAGATTTTGCAGAATTTTACCGGGCATAGAACCGATATAAGTACGTCTATGACCTCTGATTTCGGCCTCGTCTCTGACTCCGCCTAAAGCCATTCTGACGTATTTACGATTGGTGGCACGCGCAATCGACTGCCCCAGTGAGGTTTTACCGACACCAGGAGGCCCTACCAAGCACAAAATAGGCCCTTTAAGCTGTTTTACCCGTTGTTGAACTGCCAAATATTCCAGAATTCTTTCTTTAACTTTTTCCAGACCGTAATGTTCCGCTTCCAATACTTCTTCAGCTAGTTTGAGATCGTGCTTTACTTTGGTTTTCTTTTTCCAAGGAACATTGACCATCCAGTCAATATAATTTCGCACGACGGTCGCTTCTGCAGACATCGGCGACATCAATTTTAACTTATTCAATTCCGCTTCGGCTTTCGTCTTGGCTTCCTTGGACATGCCGGCCGCCTGAATTTTTTTCTCCAGCTCCTCCACTTCGTTGGCGGCATCGTCCATTTCACCTAATTCCTTTTGAATCGCCTTCATTTGCTCATTCAAATAATATTCGCGCTGATTTTTCTCCATCTGTTTCTTTACTCTGCCGCGAATCCTTTTTTCCATCTCGAGCAAATCGACTTCTCCTTCCATCAACGTCATCAATGCTTCGAGACGCTCGGAAATTTTCGCCGTCTCCAGCATTTTCTGCTTCTCTTCGATTTTCAACGACATATGAGCCGCTATCGTATCGGCCAAACGCCCTGGATCATCAATACCGGACAACGAATTCAATACTTCGGGCGGTATCTTGTTATTGAGTTTGACATACTGGTCGAAAGAATTGATCGTGGTTCGCTGGAGAACTTCCAGTTCTTTCTCTGAAATATCGAGAACATCATCAATCTCTTTCACCTGGGCCGTCAAATAGCCGTCAATTTCCCGATATCCCGATATGCTGCAACGCCGCGTGCCTTCCACCAACACCTTAACGGTACCGTCCGGCAGCTTCAATAATTGCAATATATTCGCCAAGGTACCGGCTTGATAAAGATCACTAAACTCCGGATCGTCAACATCAGCCTGCTTCTGGGCGACCAAAAGAATCTGCTTATCATCCTTCATCGCAGCATCCAAGGCGTCGATCGACTTATCCCTGCCGACAAACAATGGAATCACCATATGCGGATACACCACCACATCGCGTAGCGGCAACACAGGAATCAAATCGTCGTTTTCAATTAAATCGGTCATTTCGATGGTTTCCATTTGCGGAAATTTAAAGTGCTTATGTTAATTATTGTATATAAGGCCAATAATGCAAAAAGCAAGTGTTTGATAAAAAGCTGATGCATAAAAAAAGCGACCGTTTTAGAAACGGTCGCTTTTTAATAGAAAGACTGATATTCGGAATAAAGCTTTAGGAATCGGAGGCGGCTTTTTTCTGCTCCGTCTCGTACACTAAAATCGGTTCCGACTCGCCCAAAATGACGCTCTCGTCGATCACTACCTTTTTGATACTGTCGTCAGACGGCAACTCGTACATAGTATCCAACAAGACGTTTTCCACGATGGTTCTCAATCCGCGGGCTCCGGTTTTACGCTCCATGGACTTGCGAGCGATAGCTGAAAGCGAATCGTCTCTGAACTCCAACTCCGCGCCTTCCATTTCAAACAAATGCTGATACTGCTTGATCAGAGCATTTTTAGGCTCGGTTAGAATTTGCACCAAAGCAGCCTCGTCCAATTCTTCCAACGTTGCAACGACCGGCAACCGACCGACAAACTCGGGGATCAAACCGTATTTGATCAAATCTTCCGCTTCCACATCGGCAAAAATCTCTCCGACATTCTTGCTCTCGTCTTTGCTTTTGACTTCGGCGGAAAAGCCGATGCCGCCTTTTTCCGATCTTGCCTTAATCACGCGATCCAGCCCGGCAAATGCACCACCGACGATAAATAGAATATTGGCGGTATTGACCTGAAGAAACTCCTGCTGTGGATGTTTACGGCCTCCTTGCGGCGGTACCGAAGCGATGGTCCCCTCGATCAATTTCAACAATGCCTGTTGCACCCCTTCGCCCGATACATCCCGCGTAATAGAAGGGTTATCGGATTTACGAGAAATTTTATCGATTTCGTCGATGTAAACGATGCCGGTTTCCGCTTTCTCGACATCGTAGTCGCATTTCTGCAAAATCTTCTGAATGATATTTTCGACGTCTTCGCCGACATAACCGGCTTCAGTCAGAGTGGTCGCATCGGCAATCGTGAAAGGCACATCCAGCAGTCTCGCCAACGTTTCCGCCAACAAAGTCTTCCCCGACCCGGTTGGACCGATCAGCAAGATATTGCTTTTAGCCAACTCGACATCGTCTTTCCTGCCTTTGCTGCGCAGACGTTTGTAGTGGTTATATACCGCCACAGCGAGAATCTTTTTTGCGCTTTCCTGCCCGATCACGTAATTATCGAGCTCAGACTTAATTTCTTTCGGTTTCGGCAATTGACCGCTGCCGACTGCCGTATCCCCTTCGGCCAGTTCGTCTCTAATGATGTCGTTGCAGAGCTCTACACATTCATCACATACATACACTGAGGGTCCGGCAATAAGCTTTCTGACCTCATGCTGACTTTTACCGCAAAATGAACAATAAAGCAGCTTCTCCTCGTCATTGCCGTTTCTGTCTTTACTCATATACTTAGGCTCCAGCTGACATCGTGAACGATGTATTTATTATCGACTATTCAAAGAATATATCGAAACAAAAAAAAATTCCAATCAAAAGCCTCAGGATTTGCGATTGGTCAGCACGCTGTCGATCAAACCGTATTCAGCGGCATCGTTCGCGCTGAGAAAATTGTCCCTGTCAGTATCTTGTCGAATTTTCTCAAGACTTTGCCCGGTATGGTGAGCCAGAATCTTGTTCAGACGCTCTCTGATCGTTAAAATCTCTCTGGCGTGAATATCGATATCTGAAGCTTGCCCCTGAAAACCGCCCAACGGTTGATGGATCATGACTCTTGAATGAGGCAGACAATATCTTTTGCCGGCCGCACCGCCGGCTAGCAACAGCGCCCCCATACTGGCCGCCTGGCCGATGCACATGGTACTGACATCCGGTTTGATGAACTGCATGGTGTCGTAGATCGCCATACCGGCAGTCACAGAACCGCCGGGCGAATTGATGTACAAATGAATATCTTTATCGGGATTTTCCGATTCCAGAAACAATAATTGGGCCACAACCAGATTCGCCATATAATCTTCGACTTGCCCGACCAGAAAAATGACCCGTTCTTTTAACAATCTGGAATAAATATCAAACGAACGCTCACCGCGAGCGGTTTGCTCGATAACGATGGGAACCAGCCCACCGGCCGCCTGAGGTGAATTCATTGTGTCTATCCCATGCTGATTTTTGAACATCTATTATGACCTATCTATTGCTTAATTTTGGTTACCCATCACATCGTCGAACTTAAGCGTTTCGTCGGAGACTTTTGCCTTACTGATAATCCATTCAACCGTCTGATCTTCCAACACCATTTGCTTAACGTCTTCCAAGCGGCTTTCGTCGGCGTAATACCAGTTGATCACATCTTCCGGTTTTTCGTAACTGTTAGCCATATTTTCGATTGCCGTTCTAACTTTAGCATCGTCGGTTTTAATATCATTTTCTCGAATAATTTCGCCCAATATCAACCCCAGCGAAACCCGACGTTTGGCTTGCTCTTCAAACGTATCCCGAGGCAGATTTAAATCCTCGAGCTTCATATTCTGCCTTTTAGCGTTTTCGGCGTAAGGCTTCATCAACTGCTGGACTTCCTGATCGACTAAAGCGTTCGGAACAGTAATGGTGATATTTTGATACACTGCATCCATAACGGCATTTTTCAATCGGGTTTTCAGCGCCTGCTCCAGCTCTCTTTCCATATTGGCTCTGACATCGGCACGAAAAGCATCCATATCGCCATTTTCAACACCGTAGGCTTTAATGAAATCGGCATTGATTTCCGGTAAAACCGGCTCTTCCACTTTGACCATTTCAACATCGAAATGGGCCGACTTACCGGCTAACTTGTCGTTACCGTATTGTTCCGGGAAATTAATATCGAATGCTTTGCTGCCTCCGGCCTCAAGTCCGACCAGTTCGTCTTCAAATCCGGGAATTATTTGCTTACCACCGATGACAACCTGATAATTCTCGACCTTGCCGTCGGTGAAGTTTTCACCTTCGCTCTCGCCCGAAAAATGTAGCGTGACCCTATCGTCTTGCTGGGAAGCGCGTTCGACTTCATTCCAGTCTTGTTTCTGTTCACGTAACTTGGCGATCATTTGATCGACGTCGGCCTCTTCGACAACGGCAGACGGACGGCTGATTTCCAACTGGTCCATGCCTT
>JBNLEI010000015.1:0-3194 GCA_050304855.1 Methylococcaceae bacterium | reverse complement strand
AGACATGAAGTTTTTCCTGGATTCCTTCGACGATTTCATCAGTAAAACAAGTGTGGCCATCGGCGTCACTCAGATGGATCTCTGTAATAGGCCGACTATCGAGGATTACCATCTGCAATTGAAGGGATATAGCAAGAAGCCGCCTATTTTCGCGATCGATGCGCGGGAAAAGAACGACGTTTCATTGCTGGTGCAGGCATTATTGTATTCGATCGATCCGGGCCTAGTGAGTGAATGATAAATGAGTGCATATAAACTGGTAGAAGAACTTTATTTGCTTCCGACTCCGTCCGGTGCCTACTACGCCATCGCTTCCAAAGAGGAAGACAAAGCCAGGAGATTTCTACGCAAGTTGTTGCATCAATCGAAAACACCGAAATTAACCGAAGAAAAATTGCTGACTCTAAATGAAACCGATGACGCGGAGAAGGCATTCGAACTATTGCACCATTGCCAAAAACTGGGTTGGGTACAAGGTAGCGACCAGCTGATCGAATCGCCGAGTGGTGCCTTGGAGGACATTTTGCCTAATTTGCTCAAGGAGGTTTCAGAGACGGGCAAGGTGCTGTTGGCCGATGATCAGGGTTTTTACCTGGTCAGCGAAGGGTTTGCCCATGAGACGGCTGAGGAACTGTCCGCTTTGAGTGCGGAAATCGCGACAGTCCATAACAGGCGCTCCGGTTTGCTGCGGAACAATCTGGGCATATCGAGCCATGCCTGGTCCATTGTCAATGCGAGAGGCAACAGCCAGATAGGGTTCTGGCCCGTATTCATCGGGGACAATCGTTTTGTCATCGTCATCGAAGGCCCTCCCCATTTCAACCGGGCTGAGTTTGTCAATTTAATTTGGGTGCTTAATATTCGTTATTCGGGTAATAAACATGCCTGAAAGGATAAGTAATGACCGGGAAGCGTTTAAAATTTTGAAACATATGTATAAAGGGTAGTGAAAAATGAGAGCTGATATGCTGACTTCGGTGCTGACCGAATTGAACGGAACATCCGCTGATATAGAGGCGTCAGGCGTCATATCAACGGATGGTTTAATGATGGCTTCCGTGTTGCCTGCGGGTTTGGACGAAGACCGGGTCGGCGCGATGAGTGCGGCAATGTTGTCATTGGGTGACCGAACCGCTCAGGAATTGAATCGCGGCGGGTTGGAGCAGGTCTTGATCAAGGGGGATAGCGGCTATGTCCTCATGACCTACGCCGGTAGCGAGGCCGTTTTGACCGTTATGGCGAAACCCAATGCAAAATTAGGGCTGATTTTCCTGGACGTCAAAAGAGCCGCTGAGAGCATTGCCGAATTGCTGTAATGCTGCTAATTACTGAGCGGAGGTAAACATGATTTACGACATGAAGCCCGAAGATATTGTCGGTGAATTTAAGGAAGTCACCCTGGATCTTTATAATTCAATTTCAAGAAAAATTTTATATACCGACATCGAAACGCCTTATCCGGACGGAAAGTTGATTGTTTCGACGACTGATCCGCAAGGAGTAATTACGCATGTCAACCAGTCGTTTATCGAGATGTCGGGATATACGGAAGAAGAACTGATTGGCGCCCCTCATTCTATTCTCAGGCATCCGGACATGCCTCCCGCAGCCTTTAAAGATCTTTGGGATACCGTGGGTCGAGGAGAAAAGTGGCAGGGTTTTGTCAAGAATCTGCGTAAAGACGGCGGTTTTTACTGGGTTAAAGCGACCGTCATTCCCAATGTACGTAAAGGACAGGTCGTTGGTTACACTTCAGTGCGTAGAAAACCATCGCGAACCAAGGTTGAAGAATGCATTAAACTTTATCCAACCTTGTTCTAACCCGGGAGAACACACATGTCCTTCATGTTTACAGTGAGTCCAGATTTTACGCCGGATCATTTATCTGGCTGGTACATTTTCAACACATGGTTGCAGAAGCAGACCGGCGAAGGTATCCATCTGGAAATGTACGACGATTTCAACGGCCAGCGCGAGGCCATTCAACAGGATAAAATAGATCTGATTTACGCCAATCCCTACGATGCGGCGATGTTGGTGAGGGAAAAAGGCTTTTTGCCGCTCGTCAGAGCGGACAATGCCGCCGACGAAGCGATTATCGCAGTGAACGAAATGAATTCCGTCCAGGATGTCGCGCATTTGTCGCCCGGAGTAAAAGTTGCCTTTACCGACGACCCGGATGTGAAGATGATGGGGATGATTATGTTGGAGCCCGGTGATTTAGACGCTTCCAACATCGTACCCGTCACCAGCGATACCTATGTGCTGGTCGCAAAGCACTTGTTAAAAGGCGAAGCGGATGTGGGCATTTTTCTCGCCGAGGCCTATGACGATATGTCCTCGGTGATTAAAAAACAATTGCGCATTTTGGTGCGCAGCCAAATCAGCGTCATCCACCATGCGCTGATGATAGGGCCAAAATTGCAACATAGGCGAGAGGAAATTCAACAGATACTGTTAGGCATGAACGGCGAGGAAAAAAGTCAGGGCGTGTTGAAAAGTTTGGGGTTTACCCGCTGGAGCAAGGTCGATGACGAAGAAATGGAGTTTATGATCGATCTCATGGATACCCTGGTTATGTAAATGACGACAAAAAAGCTCGTGGTGGCCATCTCATCAAGGGCTTTGTTCGACCTTGACGAATCGCACAAGATATTCGAACAACAAGGCAAGGAAGCCTATTGCCGATATCAGATCGAGCATGAGAACGACGTACTAAAACCCGGCTTCGCTTTCAATCTGGCAAAAAAATTTCTCGACCTAAACAGCGTTATCCCCGATCTACCTCTGGTAGAAATCATCCTTTTATCGCAAAACAGCGCCGACACGGGATTGCGCGTTTTCAACTCCATCGGCCACCATGGCCTTGATATCAGCCGCGCCGCATTCACCAGCGGCGTGTCGCCGTATCATTATATTCCGGCGTTCGGCATCCATTTGTTTCTCTCCGCTAACAGCGACGACGTTGAGAAAGCGCTTTCGGCGGGTTACGCGGCGGCGGCCATCGTCGGCGGTGGAGATAACGCTTCCGATCAACTGCGTATCGCTTTCGATGGGGATTCCGTTTTATTTTCCGACGAATCGGAACGAATTTATCAGCAACAAGGGTTGTCCGCTTTCGCCGAAAACGAACGAAAATCCGCACGCGAACCCCTGGTGGGCGGACCGTTCAAAGAATTTTTGGGGGCGTTGCA
>JBNLEI010000014.1:0-4004 GCA_050304855.1 Methylococcaceae bacterium | reverse complement strand
GAGGTCCCCAAATACCGGTGCCGCTGACACGTCGATATCTCATCTGTTAGAATAACAATTTAGTCCCGATAGCTCAGTAGGATAGAGCGGCCCCCTCCTAAGGGGCAGGCCGGGGGTTCGAATCCCTCTCGGGACGCCATTAAAATCAATGCATTATATAAAATTCGTTCCTTTAAATTTTGGATATGGGGCACTTATGGGGCAATTGAGTTTAAGTTTCTTAGATAGTACGATTTTTTACGGTAGCACTTGCAGCAAAATCAGTTCATTTTTCTTCCTTCCCTAATTTTGGTATTTTGTTACTTCAATCTTGAATGGCTGATTATTTTCCAATAATTCAAGTAAATAAAGATGCAATGGAGTTGCTAGAACAAAAAGGAAACAAGTCGAAATCTTGGCTTCATATTGACAAGCAGCCTTATTTATTCAAAATTGGCCGGCCGAAAACAGGGGAAGACTGGTCAGAAAAAGTAGCTTGTGAGCTGTGTTCCCTGTTAGGATTACCTCATGCGCACTATGATTTTGCTGTGTGCGAAGATAATAAAGGCGTTCTTTCCAAAAACATTGTGCCGGATGGTGGGCGTTTGGTTATGGGAAATGAATTGTTGGCAGAAGTACACAGTTCATATCCTGAACAAGAGCGATATGGAGGCAATGAACATAATTTAGTAAGAATAGTTGCCTTATTGAGTCGCTCAGATATTCGATTGCCTATACATTGGAGTCCGCCAGATCGAGCTATAAAAAATGCAGTAGACGTATTTTTAGGCTATTTGTTATTAGATGCCTGGATCGCAAATCAAGATAGGCATCATGAGAATTGGGGCGTTGTACATTTCGATGAAATCTATTTAGCGCCTACTTACGATCATGCAGCTTCGATGGGGCAAAATGAACAAGACGCCAAACGAAAAGAACTGTTAACCACTAGGGACCGAGGCCGGCATATCAGTCGTTATATTGAAAGAGCACGTTCAGCGATTTATTTGAACAAAACCGATAGAAAACCCCCTACGACTTTAGGAGTTTTTCAGAAGCTTGCAACAAAAAATCCTGAAGCGGCAAAGGTGTGGATTAGAAAGTTAGGTGACATATCATCGGAACAATGTCAGGAAATTTTTAATAGAATACCACCGTCATTAATAGGTGAAACAGCAATTGAATTTGCCTTAACATTATTGAAGTTAAATAAAGAAAGATTGCTACAGGTTATGGTATGAACGCCCTTTATATTGCTTGGCAAGACCCTAACACTCGTCTTTGGCACACTGTTGGCCGATTAGATAGAGAAAATCACGTATACAAATTTTCGTATACAAAGGGGGCTTTAGAATCCCATCGCTTTAAATATCTGGGTAGAATGCGTGACTTATATAAAACATATTACTCTGAAGAACTATTTCCATTATTTGCTAATCGGATTTTAAGTAGTTCGCGCCCAGAATATCCAGACTATGTGCGCTGGTTAGCGATGGATCCAATGAAGGATAACGATCCTATCCAATTACTTGGTCGCTCTGGAGGAAAGAGAGCTACTGATGAGTTATGCGTTTATTCATATCCGGATATTAATGAAAAAGGTGAAATGGAAATGTTTTTCTTGAGCCATGGATTGCGTTATCTTGAACCAAGTAATATTGAGCGAATTAAAAATTTACGCCATGGCGATAGCTTGACTTTGAAAAGAGAAATAGACAATCGCCATGACCGTTTTGCCTTGATGATTGAAACGGATGATCCGGTTAAGGTTGGCTATTGCCCTCGATATTTGAACCGTGACTTATGTCGTATCATGGAGAAAACTAACGTACGTTTGTCGGTTGAGAGTTTAAATACTGATGCACCGATTCAATTCCGTCTACTATGTAAGGCGGTTTTTAAATTACCAAATGACTTTAGTCTATTTACAGATGGCGAATATCAGCTTTTAATCGATCAAGCAAACGCGGCATGATTTAGTTTGAGAAATTTTTTTAGAGAAAAAACCGGCACTATGGCCGGTTTTTATTAAGCATCGATCATATATGCCCATTCATTCGACTGGTTCACTCTGCTGATGAGTGGCCGCAAGATAGTGAGTCATCACAGCGCGGATATCTTTCAACTCGAGAATAGCCGCATCGACCGCGTTTCGCACTTGATCCCTTTCCGGCACGTCACCTTTTTCTTCATGCGCCCAATAAAGAGAGTGCAGAATACCTTCGGCGCGATCGGCCGCCAGGGTAACAGCATCGACCATCTTAAGCAGTTCCGGTGCCTCCGGGTCGTAGCCGTTCAGCCTGGCGGAAAAATCGACCGGGTTTGATTTAGCGTTTGTTTGGTTTTCAGGTTTGCTCATTGCTGCGCCCTCTCGGTTTGCGTTTTTCGACAGTAGTCCTCGACTACCGCCACGATGTCGTTAACTTCTGCAATTGCGGACTGTAGCGAGTAAAAAAGGTTCTCGTCGTTTATCGATACTTGGCCTTTGGTAAATTCACAGGACACAATGGTAAGAATTCCGGTAGCTCTCGATGCAAGATCGCTTACCGTGTCCCTTAGTGCAAAGGGCGTTGCATCGGGCAACGTTTTCCCTAGCCGGTGCGAAAGGTCGGGTGTCAGTTTCTTGGTTGCCTTGTTCATGATCGATTCTCCTCCAGCCGATTCAACGACTGACGCATTTGCGAATGCTCCGCCTCAACGATGTTTGCCAGTTCCGAAAGCCCGTTGATCAACCATCCAAACGCCTGAAAATCGTCGCCCAACTCCCCGGGATCGGTGACAGCAATCATTTTGCCGAGTGCTGCCAACGACCGGTGCAGCGTTAACAGGGTGCTTCCCGTCATGTTGGCGATTTCCTCCAACCCCTCCCGGTCGGTTGGGTAGATCAAATGCCGGTTGAGTTGGTCGCTTTCGGCGAGCCTGGCGGTATGTCTCAACGCGCCGATGGGAAAAAGGGCGATAAAGTCAGACTTCATCAGCTCGACGGTGACCGGGTTAACGCCCTCGTAATCGAATTTGATTTTAATGCTGTCTTCGTTGCTCATGGCCGCACCTACACCATACCGGCAAATTTCAGACGATACGCGCCGGACAGATCGGTCGGCAATATCGATGCTTCGCTCGAGGACAGAT
Source organism: Methylococcaceae bacterium (assembly GCA_050304855.1). Taxonomy (GTDB): domain Bacteria; phylum Pseudomonadota; class Gammaproteobacteria; order Methylococcales; family Methylomonadaceae; genus Methylomarinum. The sequence continues at coordinate 893 of JBNLEI010000014.1, read as the reverse complement.
CGCGGCAAATAAGCCGGTTCTCGTTGTCCACGCGCTTGAACAGGTTAAAACGTGAGTGCAGTTTGTTGGGGGATGTTTTCATTATTCAACCCTCCAGCCGTGCTAAGTGCTCGAACAGCTCGTCACCGTTCTCGAAATACTGGTGAACCTCTCTAACGGTGGCCCTGGCATCCAGCGTCAAGACATCAATCGAATCATCGAACAGGTCTTTGTCGAGCCCGCGCAATGACGTTAAATCAAACGGCCAGCGACAGCCGTCGTATAAACCGAGCAGAAAACGGCGAACCGTTACCGCCTGACCGGTGTCGCCTTGGGCGATACTCGCCAGCCTTTGCAGCGCGGGAAGGCCGTTGTGGATCGCGGTTTGCCGCTCGTTCTCGAGTTCGGTTAGTTGGCCGAGGAACGAATCAATGGCGTCTTGTTGGGCGGGTTTGGATTGCTGGCCCCGATCGATGGGCGGATTTGTGGCGTAATTAACCATGACGGTTTCTCCTGTGTAGGGTAACGAGCCGCCGCCTACTGGTTCCAATCAATGGGCGGTGGGGTGTACCGGGTTGGAACTACCGAACACAGGATCGGCCAGCCATACGGCTGCCCAATACACCCCACCATAACAGACTTTGCGCGGATTTATCCCGCTGCATTTTCGATGGGCAATAAAAAACCGCTGATCAGCGGCCTTTTGGCCTGTGTATAAACGGGGTTCCAATCCCGGCGCTGGATTTTGCCAGCGCACTTGCAGGATAGGCCGGTCGGAAGGTTATGTCAATCTTTTGCTTGCGCGACGTGCGAACCGGAGCGGTTAGCGGAACATCGGATTAAAGCCGGAATCCACCAGTACGCCAAAATCGGGATTGTTCGTTTTGACTTTCTCGACCCTGACGGTCGACGAG
>JBNLEI010000013.1:0-2544 GCA_050304855.1 Methylococcaceae bacterium | reverse complement strand
CGGCCAAACCGCCGGTGGCTTCGAACGGCGCCCATAAATAGCGTTCCTGGTAACTGGGGGAGCGGGTTTTGCGTGCGAAACCGACTTCAATTTCGAGTTCCTCGTTGAGCGCGTAGCGAACGATAGCGCTCAGATCGTAATTGAAGTCGGTTTTGGAGCGGTTCGCGCTGTTAAAGTCGTTGACGATATTATTCCAATTTTGTTTTACCGGAGTGGGGGCCTTTGTCATGCTGGTGGAGACCGAACCGGTATCCATCTCGATATTATTGACCCGAGCACCCAATTCAACTTCCCAATCGTCTATCGGCGACACGGTCCATTCGCTAAAAAATCCGTAACGGTCGCGTTGCGCGCCATTGAAATTATCGATAAAGAACGCAGGCATGTCGGGGTTCGTGACCAATGCGTCGTGATTTGCGTTATCGCCGTCGGCTCCGACGAGCATCGTGCCGGAAAACAGCGGAAAATCGACGGCTAATTTATAGCCGAAACCGTCGGAATAGTTGTTCGAAATACGTTTACCGGTTTTTGGAGGCCGCCTTAATGTGTAATTGTCCATTGTGTGGCGGATATCTTGATAGTTGTAGCTGGCCTTGATACCGATTTCGTCGTCGATTTTGCCCTGATAGCTGGTGGTGAAAATGCCGCCCTCCGATACGGTGATGTCCATGGGCAAAGCTGGCGTGCCGGTAGGACGCGTATGGTTATAGTTAAAGTCCAGATCAACGATATGCTCTTGGTAGCGGAAACCGTAACCCAGTTCGGCCGCTTCGCGGTCATGTTCGGTCGGAACGTTGGCGCCACCCGCATATTCGTAATCCTGGCCGAATTCCTTACTGCCGTATGCATGGAAACGATGGTGTTCGGTCGCCACACCGCTATACAAGGCTCCGTACCAGCCGTCGTTGACGCTATTAAAGCCGGATGAAAATTTGCCGGTCCAGTCCACCGGTTCCCCTTCTTCGGTAAACTCGGGACGTTTGGTTTCCTGAATGATGGCGCCGCCGAGAGTCTCAATACCGCTACTGACCGGTGCAATGCCGCGATATACCTTGAGCAAACTGGTCATGGCCGCCGGAACATGGCTTAACGGCGCATCCATCGAATTGGTGCAGGCCGGTTTGTAGTTCATGCCTTTAAAATCGACATTGATCCGATCGCCGTATAAGCCGCGATATTGGGCAATTCCCGATAGCGGCCCCAAACCGTTGACATTTCCGCCGGGCACGCTTTTCAGTAAATGCGCGGCATCGTTTACGCCGCCCTGTTCGGGTAAAACGCCGGTCATATTAGGGCGTATGATCTCGCCCTCGATTTCCATGGTTTCCAGTTCTATGGTTTCTTCTGCGCACGCTGTCGGCATTTCAAGGATTGCCATTGGTGCCAGCAGCACCGGCGCAATATATTTTATCGTCTTCATAATTATTAATGTTTATTTACCAGCTTTTAAAATTTTTTGATGTGATCCGGAGGAATATAGAAAGTTATTAAATAAATATGCCTTGTATTCAATGACAATAATAAGAAAAAGACTATTGATATTATGTGAACAAATCGTCCCTCGTCTTGCTGAAAATAATAAGCAAAATGTTGTCCAATAGTATTCGGTAGGAATATGTCGTGAAAGAGGTTGTGAGGCCTTTATGATTGATTTTAAAGATGAAAACAAGTATATCCTGATAAGTTTGTTTTCTTTAAATTGTATTGATTTCGGTTTTGTTTTAAATAAACTATGTTAAATAACATTGTTATAAAATGTTATTTAACATAAACATTGTTTAGTTAAGTTTTCGGGTAAGGGCGGATTAACTATTTTTAGGGTTAAGATAATATAAAAAATCGCGTCCGGGGTATTATCTTGCCGGTTCTGATCGGTTTCGCCGACCTTAAATTTCAAGCGAAAGTCGTCTTTCGCGTTAGGAATTTTCTCGATCAAACGGAGCAAACCGTTCCGTTGGCGGCGTTGCTCGAGATGCCTAAGCCCGATTATCCGAGAAGCGGTCGGCGGGCGGATGTGCCCATGGAAGGGGCGGGTATGTTTCAGAATGCTTGCAGGATGAATTCAGCCGTGCCGATAAAAGACGGTTCCATTTCAGGTATCTGCGGGGATAACATGACTTGACTGCGGAACCATTATTTACCACCAATGCCCATCATGCCGGACGAGAGTCAACGGTTTTCGGGTCGCGAGAGCGGGCGTCTCGCTGATTGCGGTTAGGCGGCGAGGGAAGGAGCGTTATTCGATAATTGCCGCGGACTTGATCTGGGCCCAAACTGTTTGCCCCGCTTTAATCGCGAGCATGTGGGCGGAACGGCTGGTTAAACGGCATAGCAAGGGGGAGTCGCCTACCTGCAGCCGCACTATTTTGATGGCCGGGTGCCCACCGCCGCCGATTTCCCGGATTACGGCCGGCAGCCGGTTTAGGATGCTGCTCGGTGCGGAAGCGTTTTCCTGCATCAAACTGACGTCCCGAGCCAATATCTGTATACGCACCGCATCGCCTGTATTGAAACCCAAATCGCGCACCCATACGCTACCGCCGG
>JBNLEI010000012.1:0-22980 GCA_050304855.1 Methylococcaceae bacterium | reverse complement strand
GAAATCAACATGATGCTGTTGCGAACGGTGATGCCGAATAGTGTAACAAAGCCTACGACCGAACCGACGGATAGGGCGGCTCCGCTGAAAATAACGGCGGCGATCCCTCCGATCAGCGAGAACGGCAGGTTAGCCAGTGTTAACACCATATGGCGGACGGTGCCGATAGCAATATAAATAAATATCAATACGCCGCAACCGGCGATTAGCGAGTGCAGAATCAGATCACGGCGAGCTTTGGTTTGTTCCAATGCTGCGCCTGTAAATTCCGGGTAGCTTCCGTCAGGGAATTCCACTTCGTTGAGCACACGTTGTTTAAGCTGTTGCATGAACGACTCCATGTCATGGTCAACGACGTTGGCGGTTACGGTTTGTTTGCGTTGAGCTCCCTGATGGAGGATGTTATAACGGCCTTCGGTATGGCGAATGTCTGCGATTTGTCCAAGTTCAATAAGCTGTCCTTCCGTATTTCTAAGCGGCAGCCGGCGTAAATAATCGGGATTTTGGCGCAATTCCGGGGCCAGTGCTACGGTGATCGAATAAATGCGGTTGCCGTCGATGTTTTTCCCGACCGTCCGGCTTTCATAAGCAGTTTTGAGCATTGCCATGACTTGTCCCGGTTGGAAGCCGTAAAATCTTAGGCGTTCAAGATTCAGCGCTATCTCCAACATCGGTGTACCCGGAGGCGAGCGCAATTGCACATCGGTCGCGCCAGGCAAAGCGCGCATGATTTGTGCGATTTGCTGGGCTTTGCGGTCAAGTTGATTCAAGTCGTGACCATAAACATTGACCACCACCGGTGAAGTGTAGCCTGATATCGTTTCATCGACGCGTTCGGTTAAAAACGTATTGGCTTCGAAGAGGATGCCGGGAAAATTCCGCAGAATGGCGCGCAGTTGATTCAACACTTGTTGTTGTTCCGCGCCGGACATTGGCTTCAGGCGGACCTCGTATTCACTGTAATGGCTGCCGTATGTATCGGCGCCTCTTTCCGCCCGGCCGGCCCACTGGGACACCGATTCGACTCCAGGGATTTCGAGAAACTGCTCGGTAAGCCGGATCCCTGTCCGTATCGATTCCTGTAATGAAGTGCCTGGGAGACTGGTGGTGTGTACGATGTAGTGGCCTTCGCGCAGTTCTGGCAAGAACTTGTGGTCAAGGTGGGAAAATGCCAACAATCCGATGAGGCAGATCGTTGCACTGCCGAGTATCACCGGACGAAAATAGGTGACGACGTGTTTCAGTTGTCGACGGTATATCGGTTTCAGGCGTTTAATCAACGGCGGATCGAGATCGTTTGATAAATTATCGCCGAGTAACAATAGACAAAGGGCGGGCGTCAAAGTCAGTGCGACTAGCAGCGACATTAGTATGGCAAGAATATAGGAGAATCCAAGCGGCGAAAACAGCCGACCGGCAACGCCGGTAAGCGTCAACAAGGGTACGAATACTAGGGCGACGATAAAGCTTGCATAGACCACCGAACTTCTGACTTCCATCGATGCTTTAAACACTACGGTTGCGATCTTTTTGGGAGTGTCGCTTAGGCGATTTTCGCGCAGGCGCCGGAAAATATTTTCGGTGTCGATGATAGCGTCGTCGACCACTTCTCCCAGTGCGATGGCCAGTCCGCCAAGCACCATGATGTTTAAATTGACTCCCGTTTCCAATAGCACGATGATCGCGCTGATCAGCGACAACGGAATCGCCATGGCGGAAATAAAGGCAGTGCGGAAGTTGAACAGGAATACATACAGAATCAGTAGCACGAAAAAGGCACCGATTAATAAATGGCCACTCAGATTGGCGACCGATTTTTCGATATAATCGGCCGGTCTGAATAAATGCGAATAAAAGCGGATGTTTTGCATTTTGAACAGTGCGTCGAATTCTTCCAGTGCCGCTTCTACCGAGCGCGATACGGATAAGGTATTGGCTCCGTATTGCCCGATTACCATCATGACAATGCCCGGTTTGCCCATAATCTGAGCGGCTCCGATCGGCGGCTTCGCGGCATATTCAATGTGGCTGGCGTCGTTTAACGTAATGTTGATGCCGTTGTGGCGTTTGACGATAATTTGACCGAGTTCTTCGGGATCAGCCGGGTGGCCGGTCACTTGTAAAGCGAAACGCTGATTGGCGTTTTCTATGAAACCGCCGCCGCTGACTGCTCCTGCTTGCTCCGCTGCTCTCACGATATCGTCGACGGTCAGATTGAGTCGACGTAGTTGGTCTGGATCGATCTGAATTTGTAATTGCTGGATTTCGCCTCCGAAGATATTGATGTCGGCGACGCCGGGCACTGCCAAGAGGCGCGGGACGATAGTCCAATCGACCAGATTGCGTAATGCCATCAGGCTTTTGTCGTCCGAAGTGAGGCCGATGGTTAGTACGGTAGCCGAAGAAGACGATAACGGTACCGGCACCGGCGTGATACCGTCTGGTAATTGTCCTGTCAGGCCGGCTAGGCGTTCACTGACTTGTTGACGGTTGCGATAAGCGTCGCTTGTTTCGTCAAAGATAGCGGTAATAATAGATAAACCTTGAATCGACTCGGAACGCACCGATTGCAAACCGATCAGACCTCCGAGCGAAGTTTCTACAGGTTGCGTGACTAAAATCTCAACCTGTTCCGCAGTTAAGCCGTAAGCTTCAGTTTGAACGACCACTTGTTTGGGTGAAAATTCAGGAAAAATATCCAATCCGGCGTTGGAAAAACGGTAAACACCGTAAAACAATATCAATAGGGCTGCGGCAATGACGATGCCGGAAAAACGAATGGAAAATCGGACCAGTGTTGCGAGCATGATGAGTGTATTTAGTGAAAATCTTTAGCGATTATCGCTATTGGGCAGGGTGAAAACAGAAAATACAGAAAACACATCTCAGGTCAGTGGGTCGGCTGTTACCGGTTGCCAAAAAACGCTCGGCAACATGCAGATTGTTCGTGTTTAAAGCCCGGTCTGACATGGACATAATGGCTATTTGACGTTATGCTTCGAAGGAATTATCAGGCACGGAAAATACCATGCATTGTAACACGCATATTTTGATCATAGACGATATCGCCGATAATATTCAGGTTGCAATGAATATTTTAAAGGAAGATCGTTACGACTTTTCTTTTGCGACGCAGGGAAACGAAGCTCTTGAACTGTTGGAACAAGGTGCGGAAAAGTTCGACCTCATCCTGCTCGACGTAATGATGCCGGGCCTGAACGGCTTCGATGTTTGCCGGAAAATCAAGAATAATCTGCTGACAAAGGATATTCCGATCATCTTTTTAACAGCGAAAGTCGACGTGGATTCAATCAGCAAAGGGTTTTCGCTGGGAGCAGTGGACTATATTACCAAACCGTTCCACGCCGACGAGCTGTTGGCGCGGGTCAGAACACATATTCAACTCTATCAGTCCAAGCGTTTACTCGAAAAACATAATCTGGCTCTGGAAACCAAAATCGAATACGAGCATAACAGATTGTTAACCGAGCTCGAAGATAATCAAAAGGAAATGATTTTTATGTTGACCGAACTGATGGAATCGACATCCGATGAAACCGGTAAGCACATTCGCCGAGTAGCTGAGATTTCTTCATTACTGGCGCATTATCATCCGGCGTTAACCGAAGAGGATGCCGAAATTCTATTTCATGCTTCACCGATGCACGACATCGGTAAAATGACTGTGCCGCATGAAATATTGCATAAACCGGGACGTTATAGCGAAGAAGATTTCGAAATCATGAAAAATCACACCACGAATGCTTATAATTTGTTGTGTTGTTCGGATCGCAAGTTTATCAACGCCGCGGCTATCATCGCTCACGAACATCACGAAAAATGGAATGGGACCGGTTACCCCCGCCAATTGAAAGAGGCCGATATCCACATTTACGGAAGGATCGTCGCGTTGGCCGACGTCTTCGATGCGTTGACTCATTCCAGATGTTATAAGGAGGCTTGGGAAATGGAGAAGGTAATCGGTTATATTGAAGAACACCGGGGAACTCAGTTTGATCCTCAGTTAGTCGACATTTTGCTCGAGCATATCGAAGAGTTTGAGGATATCGTCCAGATGACCTAGTTGCATTTCAATTCCGTTAACATTCATGGCGGCCAGTCGCGCGATTCATTCGATTTTTGAGATCAGCTTGGTATTAAGGCGTTCGTCCATTCGGCTTATTCGTCTGTTATTGTGTGCGCTTTCGATTTTTTTGTCCGCTTCGGCTCTTGCTCAGATCGATCAGGAAAAAGTCGGTATCCAGTTGAAATGGCAGCACGGTTTTCAGTTTGCCGGTTATTACGCGGCGCTTGAAAAAGGGTTTTACCGGGATGAAGGACTGGACGTCACGCTGAAGGAAATCGATTTTTCCAAGGATTTCGTACAACAAGTGTTGTCCGGAGAGTCTGAATACGGCGTTTCCGACAGCACTTTGTTGATTTACCATCTGAAGGGTCTTCCTGTGGTTTTGGTGAATCAGTTTTTTCAGCATTCCCCGTTGGTGTTTTTGTCTCGCCGCGATTCAGGCATCGTCAGTCCCTATGAAATGGTTGGCAAAACTGTCGCCTTTAACTCCACCAATCAAGGCGATGCTTCGCTAAATGCCTTGTTGTTGAATACGTTGGGCGATCTGGCAAAAATCCATCAAGTGAAGTTCGGCAGACCGTATTACCAGAATTTTATCGATGGAAAGACCGATGTCGTTTCCGCTTATTCGACTTCCCAACCGTATTTGCTGAAAGAAAGGGGTGTCGAAGTCAACATCATTAATCCGCAAAATTACGGTATCGATTTTTATGGTGACAATTTTTTCACCACTGTAAAAGAGCAGCAGGAGCACCCGTTACGAGTTGCGAAAATGAGCCGGGCGACGGTCAAAGGCTGGCGCTATGCATTGCAGCATCCCAACGAAATCATCGAGTTGATTCGTCATAAATACGCACCTTCGCTGTCCGAAGATTATTTGCAATACGAGGCGAACACCACCCGGCAAATGATTATCCCGGAGTTGGTTGAGCTGGGGTCGGTAGATCCGAAGCGTTACCGGCAGGCGGCAGAGGATTACCGTCGATTGGGTTTTTCCGATACGGAAAGGATCAATAGCAGTTTTTTCTATCACTCGTTTGATTCCAAGTTTCCGACGGTGAAACTGAATGCAAAGGAACGAATCTGGTTGAAGGCTCATCCTCGAATTCATGTAGGCGGCAGCCCGGACTGGACGCCGTTTAATTTTGTCGACCAGAACGGTCGATACAGCGGTATCGCCAATGATTATCTAACCCTGATCGCGGAGAAAACCGGTCTGACATTTTCGGTTACCATCGATCAATGGAGCAATAATCTCAAAAAAATGCACGATAGGCAGATTGATGTGCTTGGTGCGGTGTATTACACCAAAGACCGCAGTCGGGATATGATTTTCTCGTCGCCTTATTTCGAAATGTTGGATTATTTTTTCGTTCGCGACGACCTCGACGTTAAGACGTTGAAGGATTTGAACGGCAAGCGCGTTGCCATTCCGCAAAATTACGCGCATGCTGAATTGATCGCCAAACATTTCCCCAAAATAAAAATCGTCTCGGTCCCGAGTTTTAGCGACGCGATCGAAGCGGTCTTGGAAAACCGCGCCGACATGCTTTACGACACCTATGCGGCGCTAACCTATACCTTTAAGAAAGAAGGTATCAACACCATCGTGCCATTTCGTTCCACGCGGGAGTTGGGTAAAAAAGCGATTCATGTCGTGAGCCGGAAAGATGCGCCCGAATTGGCTTCGATCATCCAAAAAGGCCTCGATGCCATTACCGAAAAGGAAAAGCGGGAAATTTACGACAAATGGCTGGGTGCGACGCCGTTGATGGAAAAGCGTACGCTGAAATTGACGGCTGCCGAGCAGCAGTGGCTGAAAACGAAACCGGTTGTCCGCTACGGTGCGGAAAAAGATTGGGCACCCTACGATTTTATCAACGATCGTATGGAACATGATGGGGTGGCGAAAGATTATCTCGAGTTGATTAGCCAAGTCAGCGGGTTGCAGTTCGAACCGGTCGTCGGCGACTGGAACGATTTATTGAAACGAACTCGCCTAGGCGAAATCGATTTGTTGCCGGCCGTGTACTTCTCCGAGGCGCGCAGTAAGTTTTTGACTTATACCCGGCCCTATCAATTGATGCTGGACTACTTTTTTATCCGCGACGATGTAAAGGCCGACACTTTGGACGATTTGAAGGGCAGGACCGTTGCGATTCCGAAAGGCTTTCTGCATCTGGATACGATCAGGGAACGTTTTCCGCAGCTCAAAATTCTCGAAGTCGACGGTCTGATGGAGGCCGTACAAAGCGTGATCGAGAATAAAGCGGATATTCTGATCGAATCCCATTCCGTTATCAGTTATGTGCTGAAAAAAAACAGTATTACCACGATACGACCGTTCAAGGCCCTGCCGCCGGGCGAAACCACGAAGTTATATATGGCGGTGCCCAACGATCAAGCGATATTAGTCGGCATCTTGAACAAGGCGATGGCTGCCGTACCTGAAGTAGAAAAGCAGAAAATATTGGATAAGTGGTTCGGGTTTCGGCCTGAGGAAGCGGTTCGCCGTATCGTATTGAGTGATGCGGAGCAGCAATGGCTGATCGAACATCCGATTATTCGCTTCAGCGGTGATCCGAATTGGTTACCTTATGAAGCTTTCGATGCGAACGGAGACTATATTGGAATCGTGGCCGAACATCTGCAACTGATCGAACAGATGTTAAGGATCAAGCTCGATATTATTCCGACCATGTCATGGTCGGAATCGATCACAAAAGTCAGAGCCGGTGAGATCGACGTCTTGTCGGAAACGGTGGATTCGGATTTACGTTCGGAATTGGTTTTCACCGACCCGTATTTGTCGAGTCCGGTCGTGATCGTGATGCGCGAGGAAGAGGATTATGTCGACGGTATCGACCAGATCGGGCAGCGTAAATTGGCGGTAATTCGCGACTACGGGTATGTCCCCAAAATCGTCCGTAGTTACCCCGATATCAATTTCAATCAAGTGGCTACGATACAGGAAGGCTTGACTGCGGTCTCCACCGGTAAGGTCGACGCCCTGCTTTGTACTCTGGCCCAGGCCAGTTACCAGATTGCCGAATTGGGGATCAATAATGTGCGCATTGTCGGCAAAACCGAATTCACTACGCAACTCGCTTTTGGTATGCGCAAAGAATTCGCGTCGCTGATACCTCTGTTTAACCGCGCTCTTGCGGCGATAGACCAGAACCGTAAACGACAGATTCTGAATAACTGGGGCAAGGCAAAATTTGCCGCAAAAACCGATTACACCTTGCTGTTACAAGTGGCTTCGGCATTGGTTTTGGCGTTGTTGTTTTTTCTGTATTGGAATAGGCGATTGGCTAGCGAAATCATCCAACGTAAGCGTAGCGAACAGGAATTGAACGCGTTGAACAGACGCTTCAGGTTGGCCGCCGACGCGGTTTCACTGGGCGTATGGGAATTGAGTTGGGCGGAGAGAGCAAAAGACGATCCGGTGTTATTGTTCGACGATAAAATGTTCGAGATTTACGGTTTCGATAACACTCGCTCCGTTTCCTGGGGACAATGGCTGGAAGCTATTCACCCTGAGGATCGCACTAGACTGAATGCTTGTTTCGAGACATTGAAAAGGCAAGGTGGACAAGAACATTTGGAATTTCGTATTCATCCGCCAGGTGGCGGTGTGCGTACGGTTTATGCGGGAGTCTGTGTGGTCGATGACAAGGATGGAGATTGTCAGTTTGTTGGCGTGAATTGGGATATCACCCGAATCAAAAAAACCGAGCTGGAGCTGGAACAAGCCAAACTGCAAGCGGAGCAGGCGAGCCGGGCTAAATCCGAGTTTCTAGCCAATATGAGCCACGAGATTCGTACGCCGATGAATGCGATTATCGGTTTTACCGAGTTGCTGGACGAACAAGTAAAAGATGCCAGGTTAAAGACATTCGTCAACACCATCCGTTCGGCCGGTAACAATCTGTTGGCTCTGATCAACGATATTCTGGACTTGTCTAAAATTGAGGCCGGAAAGTTACGGATCGAAAAAACCCCGTGTAATCCTCACGATTTGTTCAGCGAACTGGGCGATATCTTTATGATGAAGATGAGGGAAAAAAATCTCGATTTTATTCTCGATATCGATCCGATCATTCCTCACAGTATGTTGCTGGATGCGACCCGTCTGCGTCAGGTGCTGTTCAATTTGATTGGTAATGCCGTCAAGTTTACCGAACGAGGATTTATTAGAGTCAAAGCCCGCACTGATAATGAAGATCAAATCCATAGCAAACTGGATTTGCTGATCGATGTTGAAGATAGCGGTATCGGTATCTCGGAGGATCAACAGCAGGTTATTTTCCAGGACTTTGAACAGTCCAGTGGCCAAGATGTCAGGAAATACGGTGGAACCGGGCTGGGATTGTCGATTAGCAAGCGGCTGATTGCTATGATGGGCGGCGAGATTGTCTTACAGAGCACGCTAGGTGTCGGCTCGATTTTTACCATCAAATTATCCGGCGTCGATATTGCGCCGCTGGCGATAGAGCCCGAGCGAAAAAATGCGGAGCGAGCGACCGTGGCCGATTTTGAGCCTGGCGTACTTCTGGTGGTTGACGACGTTCCGGATAACCGTAGTCTACTGTTGGCGAATTTTGCCGAAACCCGGTTGCAAGCTGTTGAGGCCGAGAACGGTTCGGTCGCTGTCGATTTGGCTCGGCGGAGGAGTTTCGATCTTATATTGATGGACATTCGTATGCCGGTAATGGACGGTTATCAGGCTGCTCGAGAAATCAAGGCGTTTTCGGACGTGCCGATTGTTGCCCTGACCGCGTCGGTGATGACGGACGAGTTCGAGCGGGTCAAAAGCGAGCATTTCGACGGTTATTTGCGTAAACCGGTGCTCAAAGCGGATTTATTCAAGGAGTTGTGCAGATTCTTAGCGTTTACTGAGAATGCTTCGACAGAACAAGAGGGTATAAATCTCTCGTTGAGCGAGGTAGAGCTAGAACGCTCTGCTGTGATACTGCCAGAGCTGAAAAAATTGATTCCGCGATGTGAGATCATTGCGAAAAATAACAATATTTCCGATATTCAGGATTTTGCCGAGGCGGTATCGGAAATGGCGCAGCAGTACCCGGTTTCTCCAGTAACGGAATATGCGCAACAACTGAATGAGGCGATAGACAGTTTCGATATCGCCGTAATCAAGCGTTCGTTACACGATTATCGGCAGTTAACCGAACTGCTCGAACGCAAGCTACCGGTCGATTAAACGGCTGTGATTGGTGTTTTTATCTTCTATGACCTTCAATCGTCGTCATCTTCGTCAGGAATTTGTGCGCGCAATTGCTGCGATAACAATAATTGTGCGCCGCTCGTAACCACGACTTGACCGACTTCGATATCAGAGGCTACGAAATAGCCTTCCGGTATTTCGCGATAATTTGAAACTTCCCGCCGAATGAATTGATCGTCTCCCTGCTTGATAAATATAAAGGTTTGACCGAGATGCCATAGCAGTGCGTTGCGCGGAATTGCCACTCCGGCAGAAGCGTCTGTTTTCGAGGGTATCCGTGCAGTAATTTGCAGTCCGGCCGGCAAATCGTTCTCGGTCGCCAGAAAAAAGTATTGACGGTGTTGAGTAATGGGATCGATTTGCGGAGCGGCGCCGATTAAGCGAGCATGACTTGTTTGTTGTTGGTTGGTTGGTGAAAACTCGATAATACCGGTATCTTGGGGTAACGGGTCGGTACCTGGGAGTATAATTTGTAATAATTGTGACTCATGCTTGATGATACTATCGACCTCGGGGGACGACGGCTTGGTAAACCAATCAGTCAGCATCGCTCCCCATTGTTGAGCGGCTGTAATCATAATCATTCGACGTTGCAAGGTGGTTTCGTCGAGTAACGCCTTGTCGGTTTGCCATTGGCTCTGTTGTTGTTGCAGCTGGCGCGTTGAGACGACATCCTCTTTGTGCAGGTTTTGCAGTCGGGATAAGGCTTTTTGCGAGACGCGGTATTTTTCGGTGGCGCTGTCTTGGCGAACGAGCGTTGCTAAATATTGCTGGCGCAGGGTAAGTAACGGAGTAATATCGACGACTTTGCCGTACGCCGTCAGTTCTGCGCGGTAGTGATATGGCTTGGCGCTATCGGTGCGGATACCGGCCAGTTTCTGAGTTTTATCATCCAGTGTTATGAATATAGGGCCTGCTATTGCCGTTGTTGGATTCGTTGGACGATCGTCGTCGCCATCATCACTGTCATCCGTAGCGTAACTGTATTGCCATGCGATCAGGGTAATGCAAAGGATAGTTAAAAAGCGACGAAAAATAATCATTAACGAAAACCAAGCGGAGTAAAGTGTAAGTTGAATTATACGGATTGTTTATTGGCGATTAAATTTTTGTTGTTTTTAAAAAATAGCACGTTATCCTTTTACAGATGACTAATTCTGCCTGAATACGAGAGAAAAATATGATTGAAATGCCGGAAAATCTGAAATATGCCAAAACCCACGAATGGGCCAAACTCGAAGCGGATGACATTGTTCGGGTCGGTATTACCGATTTCGCACAGTCCGAATTGGGCGATTTGGTTTTTATTGAACTGCCCGAGCTCGGAAGACGGTTGCAACAAGGAGAGCAATGTGCGGTGGTGGAATCCGTTAAAACCGCATCGGATTTGTATAGTCCGGTCGGCGGTGAAGTAGTTGAAATTAACGAAGCACTGAACGACGAACCGGAATTGGTTAACGAAGACGCTTTCGCTACGTGGCTGTTTGCGATTAAAGCCGATAATCCGACCGAATTGGACGATTTGATGGATGCGGATAGCTATAGCCAGATGTTAGACGAATAACGAGACAATTCACTTTATCCATTTTGCAGGCAGCAGGGGATGTCTGCGTTCCAAACTAACTCGAAATAATGGCAAATCAAAATACGAAAGGAATTAAACGAATTTTCAATGCATTTTTTTTCTCTTTGGCAGGTTTTAAGGCGACTTGGCAGCATGAAGAGGCCTTCCGCCAGGAAGTGTTGTTATTTTTGGTTTCAACCCCGGTGGCTTTATGGTTGGGCCAAAATCCTATCGAGAAACTATTGTTGATAGGCAGTATGGTATTGGTTTTGGTGGCGGAGTTATTGAATTCAGCGTTGGAGTCGATTGTAGACAGAGTAGGCCTGGAGCATCATGAATTATCCGGCAGAGCGAAGGATATCGGTTCCGCGGCGGTTTTCACGACCCTGGTCTGGGCGGCTGTGACCTGGTTGACGATTTTAATTTAAGAGGAATAGAGTGATGAGTGCATTAATTTGCGGATCAATGGCCTATGACACCATTATGGTGTTTCACGACAAGTTTAAAAACCACATACTGCCCGAAAAAGTCCATATCTTGAACGTCTCGTTTCTAGTGCCGGTTATGCGAAGAGAATATGGTGGTTGTGCCGGTAATATTGCCTATAATCTCAAATTGCTGGGAGAAGAGCCATTAATCATGGCGACCGTTGGGCATGATTTTGAGCCTTATGCGCAATGGTTGAGTCAATGCGGACTGTCGACTGAATTTGTCAAGATTCTGGACGACAATTATACTGGACAGGCTTATATTACAACTGACGAGGAGGATAATCAGATTACCGCTTTTCATCCTGGTGCGATGAATTCCTCGCATTTAAATTCGGTTCCGGAAAACCGAGGTATTACTGTCGGCATCGTCTCACCCGACGGTAAAGAAGGCATGGAACTCCATGCCGAACAGTTTGCAGAGCTTGATATTCCGTTCATTTTCGATCCGGGACAAGGCATGCCCATGTTCAATAGCGCCGAATTGCTGCATTTTATGGATCTTGCGACTTATGCTACTTTTAACGATTACGAGTCAGAATTGATGCAACAGCGGACCGGCTTGACATTGGAGCAGATGGCGGAAAAAGTCGATGCGCTGATTATTACGATGGGAGCTAAAGGTTCTAAAATTTATACCGGCGGCCAGTGCCTCGAAATCCCTTCCGCCAAACCCAAGGCATTAATGGATCCGACCGGGTGCGGCGACGCTTATCGGGCTGGTTTGTTATATGGTTTGATGAACGAATATGACTGGGAAACCACCGGCCGCATCGCTTCTTTGCTTGGAGCTATGAAAATCGAGCATCATGGCACCCAGAATCACTTTTTCTCAATGGAAACTTTTAAAGAGCGCTACACAGAAAATTTCGGTAGTTCGTTTTGAATTTAAGCAATACCCAGAAACTATTATCGATCATGGCGCGTCTGCGCCACCCCGAAGAGGGCTGCGCCTGGGATCTAAAACAGGACTTCTACAGCTTGATTCCTTACACCATCGAAGAGGCGTACGAAGTTGCTGATGCAATCGAACGTAATGATCTTGACGATTTGTGTGGAGAATTAGGCGATTTGTTGCTGCAGGTCGTTTTTCATTCCCGAATTGCCGAAGAACGCGGTTTATTTGATTTCGAGCAAGTTTCGGCGGCCATAGCCGATAAGCTGATACGCCGTCATCCGCATGTGTTTGCCGGCGCTGTCTTTGCCAGTGATGAAGAACGCCAGCAAGCATGGGACGATGCCAAAACTCAGGAAAGAAAGGCCAAACGAAAATTCGATGATAACGGCAGTGTACTGGCTGGAGTGGCGAAAAGTTTGCCTGCGCTGGTGCAATGCGAAAAGATTCAGAATCGCGCCGCCAGCCATGGATTCGATTGGCCTGAGGCCGAGCCGGTATTCGACAAAGTTATGGAGGAACTGGATGAGGTCAAGGAGGCTTGGTACTCGGGAAATCAACCTCATATCCAGGAAGAGATTGGCGATTTGTTGTTGATTGTCGTCAATCTGGCTAGACATTTGAAAGTCAATCCCGAAATCGCGTTAAAGGAAGCAACTCAAAAATTCTCCCGCCGCTTCCAGTATATCGAACAACAGGTGGAGGCTTCGGGGCGGGTATTGCGTGATTGCGAATTGAATGAGTTGGATGCTTTGTGGGATGAAGCGAAAGTCAATTTAAAAGACAAGTGTAAGGTTGGCGATTGATTTCTCAGCGAAGTTGCATCATTGGGTTTCGTTTATCGCCTTATGTTGATTATTCCTGATTTGTCCTCGCTTTCGTTGGTTTGTCGTACCCGTTTGAGTATTTTAAGTTGGAGGGCGGTATGAATAGTCAATGGAATAGAGTAATTGGCAATATTCGTTTAGGGCTCTTTATTGCTCTAATTTTACAATTAATGCCCTCTGCCGTTTCAGCTGAGGAAAATAATCGTTATCAAGCGATTGTATTACATGAAGGCGGCCGATCTGGACAGTCGGGAAGTTTTATGCCAAAAGTATTCATTATCGATTCGAGAGACGGACATATATGGACTTGGGAGCAAAAGACCCAAATTCAGGATCTTAAAGGCAGTTTTTCTTTAGGGTCGGTACTGACTTACCAGGGCAAGGTACGGCCGGCGCAAAAAATGGGCGAGATTGTCGATCAGGCGACTGTCAGGTAAACGCGGCGGAATTCTGCGATTCGTTTTTATCCGGCTCGTGGAACGGATTGAGTGGGATACTGCCTAAATTTTCATCAAATGGGTGAAATTGTTTATTCCCTTACCGGGCGCTTTTCCAGTTTTCTTTGCAGGGTTCTGCGATGCATATTGAGAGCCCGGGCTGCGGCGGAAATGTTGCCGTCATGCTGCATCA
This sequence comes from Methylococcaceae bacterium, assembly GCA_050304855.1. Classification (GTDB taxonomy): domain Bacteria; phylum Pseudomonadota; class Gammaproteobacteria; order Methylococcales; family Methylomonadaceae; genus Methylomarinum. The sequence goes on along the minus strand of JBNLEI010000012.1, from coordinate 9,241 downwards.
GCACTTTTTGTAAATGTTCCCACTCCAGTCGTTTAACCGATAGCGGGTTTTCGCTGATCGCGACCGAAGAGTCTCCTTCGTTTTTATGCAGGGCATTGACGATTTCATCAGCGTTTGCCGGTTTGGTTAAGTAGTGGATGGCGCCCAGCTTGATAGCTTCAACAGCGGTGGCAATGCTGGCAAAACCGGTCAGCATTACGATCCGCGTGTTGCTGTCGAGAGAAATCAGCTTTTTCACCATTTCAAGACCGGAATCGTGGCCGATTCGTAAATCAATGATCGCATATTCCGGTTCGGTTTGTTCAGCCAGTTGAATGCCGCTGGCCACATCGTGAGCGATACTTACTTGAAAATTTCTTTTTTCCAAAGCCGGTTTCAATACCGAGCAAAATGTTTCGTCGTCGTCGACCAGCAGTAATTGTGGTTTATCCGCTTCCAAAGTCATCATTATTACTCTCCTTAGCTAGGACAGGCAGAGTGATTTCAACACATGCACCGCCTGTTTCGAGATTACTAAATTCTATTTTACCGCCTAGGCGCTTGATTGTGGAGTAGGTCAGAAAAAGGCCGACACCCATTCCTTGTTTTTTACTGATGACTGGCTGCAATCCGATAAAATCCAAGTATTCTGTCGGTAGGCCCGGGCCGAAATCTCTTATTCTCAAATGTAGCTCTTCTCGGTCCCAATCAGCATGGAATTCAATTCCAAGATTATCGGGAGTCGCTTGCGCTGCGTTATTAAGAATATTGATAATGGAATGGGTCAGAGTACGTTCGGCAATTATTTTGGCGTCAAGAAAAATGTCGGTGGAGACCGACAAATTTAGCTTGGTTGATGGGTTGTGTGCTCGCCATAGGTTGAGGACTTCGTCGATGTATTCGGTCAATAGCATAACTTTGCCGGATTCAGCTCGCATTTCTCCAGCCGACGCCGACATCACCGATAAAGCCTCTTTACAGCGGTTGATTTGCTCCGTCATGATTGTGAGTTTTTGTTGGAGATCGGGGTATCTATGTTCCGGAAACTCCTGTTGCAGCTCATGAGTTAGAATAGCGATAGTGCCTAAAGGGGTTCCCATGTCATGAGCGGCGCTGGCGGCTAATGTGCCTAGCGACACTACGCGTTCATCACGCAAAGCGCTCTCCCGTGCGTCAGCTAAGTTACGCTCTCTTTCCTTTAGCGTGTTCGATAACTCGACCACGAAAAAAGCCACTAGGCCAGCACTAAAAACAAAGCCGAACCACATGCCGAAGATGTGCAGATTAAAATAATTTTTATCGCTCATCATGTGTAATTGATGGCTCATTTCCGGGGTTAGAAATTTGGGATCGGGGATATGAGGTTCGATCGACGGCAGAGGAATGTTGAAACCGATCAATATGGTATAGATTGAGGAGGTTAGGATCACCATGTTCCAAGCATAAGCTTGAGGAAGCATAATGGCGGTGATGATCAAGGGTAACAGAAAAACCCAAATAATCGGGTTGGAGGCGCCGCCGGTCAAATAAAGCAGAGAAGCCATCGCGAAGACATCGATAGAAATTTGGGAAAAAATTTCCAGCTCAGTGACGGCCTCATCGGTTTGTAAGCGCATCCAAGTGTACAAATTGACGGCCGCAATCGAGAGAATGACAAGCCATAATTGTTCCTGGGGCAGTTTGATTCCGAGTCCGTAAGTCGACAATATTACCAGCAACGCTTCGGCCGATATCAATAGGTTTCTAAGAATAAACAACCATTTAAGGTTTTCCCGTATAGATATTTCGGATTTTGGGAGGACGTGTGAAAGCATTAAAATAATTTTATTCGGAATATAAAGAATATTAAATGTAGGGATGTATATATCGCATCTGCGACAATATGTCACATTTTAAATTGCCATATACATTGCTATGATTAATCATAACTTTTAAGGTAATACAGCTAAAAGTTGCGTTATATTCTTCCTAATTGCATTCGGCAGCCTATTCAGCTGCCTTTTTTTTGTGCGTCATCTTTTTATTTTATCAGTAATTTGATGCAACTCGTTGTTTCTTCATATAGTTGGCCAACCTATATAATAACAGTACGATAATTATATTTGTATATACTAAAGGAACGGTTAAATCTGACTTAACTAATGATATATAGTGCAAAATTGCACTTATCGAGGCTATATAAATTAGTCTGTGTATTTTTTTCCAATATTTCCCCAGACGTTTCTGCGAGTTTCGGGTTGAGGTTAGCGCTAATGGCAGTAATAGCCCAAAGGTCGCTAAGCCGAGCAATATATAAGGGCTTTCTCTTACTTCATCGGTAAATGCTTCCCAGGATAAAGACAGGTCCAATATAAGAAATACCAGTAAATGCATGGAGGCATAAAAAAAAGTAAATAGTCCGAACATCCGCCGAAAACGGTTTACCCAATTTTGTCCGGTTATTTGTTTATAAGGACTTAAAAATAACGTGAAGCATAAAAAATTTAGCGCCCAGTCCCCAAGGGTGAAGTGTAAAGTCTCGATCGGGTTGGCACCCAAGTTGTCCTGCCATGTATCAACACATAAAACGATAAAAGGCGTCAGACAGAGGACAAAAACGGCAAGTTTAAACGCGTGCCAACTTTTTTTGCCGATTCTCATTAGAAGTGTTTTCTTAAATCCATTCCACGGTACAAAGAGGCTACTTGCTCTGCATAACCGTTAAATTTTTCGGTTTTGCGCTTAGCAGTGAAAATACTGGCGCCGAGAATCCTTTCCCGTGATTGACTCCAACGAGGATGTGGGACGTCAGGATTGACATTGGCGTAAAAACCGTACTCCCCTGGTGCTTTTTGATTCCAGGCGGTCTTCGGCATGGTTTCCATAAGGCGTATTTTGACAATAGCCTTGATACTTTTAAATCCGTATTTCCATGGTACGACCAAACGCAATGGAGCACCGTTTTGTTTGGGTAGTTCTTGATCGTACATTCCCGTCGCCAGAAACGCCAAAGGATGCATTGCTTCATCGATTCGCAGCCCCTCCGTATAAGGCCAGTCAAGCGAACTGTTTCGCTGGCCGATCATGATTTCAGGGTTATAAAGCGTTGTGAATTCAACATATTTGGCGCGGGAAGTCGGTTGAAACTTCTTAAGCATTTGACCTAGCGGAAAGCCGATCCAGGGCACCACCATCGACCAAGCCTCGACGCAGCGAAAACGATAGATTCTTTCCTGAAACGGATTGTCGCGGAATATATCTTCCAGGTTATATGTGCCGGGTTTGTTGACTTCGCCTTCAATTGTAATTTGCCAAGGGGCGATTTTTAGTGCCTGGGCAAGTCGAGTTGAATCTGTTTTATTGGTGGTGAATTCATAGTAATTGGTGTAATGACTGACATCTTCGAAATCGGTGACCCGAAGGTTTTCCGAGAATTCTCCGCTTGGAACATTTCGATAAATTTCTTCAGCGGCCCTAATTTGAGCCGGGAACAGATAGGCGGCTGAAACCCCTAAGGCCGCTTTGATAATTTGGCGTCTTTGCTTGAAAATCGATTCATTAGTGATTTCGCTGCATGAAATAAGCGGCTTTTCCTTAATAAGCATAATGTCGGACCATTTAATCGAACAACCTCAAATTAGTATCCTTTTTTTCGGAAGAGTTCATAAAAATTATTAAGAGCGAGTTTCAATTCCGGTTGTTGGGATACATAAATCCGTTAACAAAATAGGTTTAAGTGAGAGTGAGTATTATTTGTCCAAGTTGAATTGTTATTCAAAAGTGATTAAAGTTCACGTCGAGGAGTGATAAGAATAACGAGGCTGACTATGAAAATTACAAAATGCTTGCGATCAACGATTGTTCTGGGAATGATTGTTTTTGCCGGAAATTCTTTTGGTTACGGTTCTGAGGATGACGAGAAGGATTGTAAAAAACCTAAGTTCAGAACATTTGAACCGGAACACTTGTCGGAAGTGCTTCCGGAAACGGAAATATCGTTTCATGTTTCCAATTGGGCTGAACCGACCACGATAAAAGCGACAGCCAGAAAAATCCCAATGGAAGTGACGGTTGTCGATAAGATGAATTTTTTCGTAGCCACTGCAAAGTTGCCTTCGTCCATTAGCGGTAAATATGCACGTATTCATATTGAGGCAAGGGCTAAAGAAGGGGGGTGTTTGGGACAGGACGGTTGGTTGTTGAAAGTGAAAGATGCTGGCGCCAGCGCAGTGGCTGAACCTAAGGTTTCCACAGCGGAACCCGTTGAAAAAACAGCTCAATAAAGAACCTTGTCTTGTTGTGAGCGCCAGAGATCGAACGGTTTTTGCGCGCTCGCCAATCTGATCTGGTTCATGGCTAGATTTCGTTGTTGAGGCTGTTTCTCAAATTCGTCGTAGATGAAGTTGTCGTCGAAGCCGGCCGCAGCGGCGTCGTAACGATTACTGGAATAAAATACTTGGGCTAGCCGAGCCCAATAAATGGCACCCAGGCACATGGGGCAAGGTTCGCAACTACTGTATAAAATACAGTCCGATAGATCAAAATCCTTAAGTGTTTGGCAGGCTTCTCTTATTGCCATGATTTCCGCATGTGCGGTCGGGTCGAGATTGCTGGTAACCCGGTTGCCGCTCCCCGCGATGACCTGACCGTTTTTTACGATAATGGCGCCGTACGGGCCGCCATTGTTTTGGCTTACGTTTTGGTTGGCGAGTTCTATCGCCAGTTGCAGAAAATCTTCATGCATTTGTCGATAAACCTAGTGGGTTGTCGGGATTAATGCCTTCCATAAAAGGTAACCGTCTGTCTCTGTTGGTCACTTGATACACTTTTCCCAGCCAGTTGTTGAAAACAGCTTTGGCCGAATCCCGCCAAGTGTTGTCGAGATATTCTACGATAGCGTCTTCGGGGAAAGTCGGTAAAGGTTGTTGTGATTTTTTTGCGGTTTTAACGTGCCATTCATAATCAGCGAAGACATGGCGAACCGTCTCGTTAAAATAATGTTCTGGATAAGGGGGGTAGTCGTTGCGTTCGTTGCGGTAGTAACGGATCACTTCTCGTTTGTATTCTTTAAGCAGGCTAATATCGTCGTATTCAGGGTGGCCTTGAAAAAATACAATGCGAAAACCGTCAGGGCTGACGGCCAGGTGCACTCCCGCTTCCTGACTGGCGACCAGCACTTTAAGGCCATGGTCTTCCATATCGTTTTGAAAGATTTCGTTGAAACGCGAATGCGGCACGTCAAAACGTGTATTGATTTCGGCAACCAGTGGATGAGTTCGGTCTAATACCTTATGGGAAAAAACTCCCCAACGTTTGCTCGGTAATCGTGTCCGTTCAACGCCGTAGCAATACTGAATTAAGGCGTGCGTAGCTAGGCATGAGCAAAGGATGGAAGTGACATTTTCCTTTGCCCACGCGAAAACTTCGGTAAGAGGCCGCCAAAAGTCCTCCTCTTGTAAGTGGTTGTGAGTTACGTTGGCCCCGCTGATTATTAAGGCGTCTAATCCGTCTTCCTTGATTTTTTCAAAGGGCTCGTAGTAGGTATCGATATGTTTTTTCGCTTCAGGACTGCGTTCTAAGCCTTGAATGGTGAAGGGATGCGCATGAAACTGGGCAATTTGGTTGCAGGCGCCGACTAAGCGAAAAAATTGTCGTTCGGTCGCCTCCAGTGCGGCGTCGGGCATGATGTTCAGTAAGCCGATATGTAATTCCCTGATATCCTGGTGGCTGGCCCGGTCGGGCGTGAGAATGTCTTCGCCTTCTTCGCGAAGGCGTTGAAAGGTAGGTAAGGCGGTGTGGGCAACCAGCGGCATGATGAGACCTGTTAGGATTGTTCTGCAATGGCGTCGGCAATGATCTGTAGAAAATCTTGTTCGCCAGTTACGAGGGCAACTTCGTCCGCTGCTACCGTATAACCGTATTGATCGGCTATCGTTTGATAGCGGGGAAGTCTGGATTTGAATAATTCCGGGAATACCCAGCTGACAAATTCGTCGGGAGGAATATTATCAGGACTGGAATAATGCCGCAATGACATGAATTCGGCCAGTTTCTCATCTAGGAATGCTTCACGATAATAAAGCGGCTTGGGATCGGATTTGGCTCGCTGGATAATGGTTTTTTCCATTGCGTGCGGGATTTTTATATAGACAATGATTGTATGCTCCGCAAGCCTTTCGATCACCTCGGGACAATCCAGTTCGCAAGCACTTCCTCCGGCATCATTTAGGAAATGCTTATAGCCGTATATGTCTTCGGCTTTGTGAATAAACTCCGGTACATCGTTCATGGCTGCGATTTCCGCTTGACGATGTAAAGCTTGGCGACGTTTGAACTCGGATAAAGACAGCCCGCCTTGTGTCGGATCACCAAGTTTGCCTAAAAAACTAGAGACTGGTGCAAGGTTATTAACAGTGATGTTGTTGCAAATGTATATCGAGTCGGTCAATAACAAATCACGAAGGAAAGGTACCTCCATTGCCTGGCATTTAATATTATCCAGTATGGGCTCTTCTAAGTATTTAGTGCCGATTCGATAGTCGCCGGAATAATGAAACCATTTGTCTTTGGGTAATTTGTGAGCCAAGGTGGTTTTGCCGGCGCCGGACATGCCTAACAAAGTGATGCTTTTGGATTCCCAGTCAAGGAATTGCCGGGGGCTCATTTTCATAAACGCAATGTCCTAATCTTCGTAATAGTCGGAAAAATCGATGTTATCCTGGTCGGGGCCATGAATGTCGGGGTCGGAATAGCCTAGGTCGTCCGGTTCCAGGTCATCATAAGGGGCGCTCCAGTCTTCTGGAGCTTCAACATAGTCGAACGTGGAATTGTACCATGTCTCGGTATCGTATTCGCCGATGTCGCCATCGAGATACTGTACTTCAATGAGGTCATTATCTTCTTCAATGGCAACGACGGTGAAGGTTAATTTATTTTCGACATCTTTGTACCAGCGGCCTATGACTGGGTCTGCGATAGTTGTCATTGCTCTGCTCCAATTTGTAAATGCTAACAGCTTTTATAATATCTAAAATTGCGGAAAATGGGAGCGCACGGAGGAAAAACTTTTTTTGGGAAACGGAGTGTGGAGACGGTTATCGAGATTCAGCAAATTGGTTTCGTCCAAAGGTTTGTTCTATCAATGAGACAGCATTACGTACTCCGTCCGTTGCACTGATTTGTTGTCCGACGGCAAGTGCTTGATTGCTAAACCTGTTATCGGCTAGCACGGTTGAGATATTAGCTGCCAGTTGATGGGGTGTTGCGTGTTTGGCTGGTAGTGGTTCGGGGGCTAAGCCAAGTTTTTCCAAGGTTCGTGCCCAGAACAATTGTTCGTCCATAAACGGTATAACGATCGACGGACGGCCGCATAACGATGCCGAGTGCGTCGTTCCGGCGCCACCGTGGTGAATAATGGCCGCGCATTTTGGAAACAAATGTTGGTGAGGATGTTGCCCGATAAAAAAAATGTCATTTATTTGGGTGTTTTCCCGATAACGGTTCGAGCTTGTTTGAATGATCGCTCGGCAACCGGCCGCCTTAGACGCTTCTATAAACAATTCCATGCTCCAATCGGGTACAGCCTGTTGCAAGCTACCGAAAGTCATGTAGATCGGTGCCGGACCTGATTCGAGAAAACGTCGAAGCTCTTGGTTAGCCGTCCAGTGATCGGAGCTTGTTGGTAAATTAAGAAAGCCGCAAGGTCGATGATGGGTCTCCCATTCGGCATGATTCTGACAGAGAGCGGGGTCGACCGCGACAATGTTGAGCGTATTCGATGTCAACAAATCAGAAATAACTGATTTGATTGGTTGTAGACCTTCTTTAAGCCATAGCGCCGTCAACTTTTTTTTCAATATCACGTTGAATGCTAGGTCCATAATTTTCCATTGAAAAGGATTGATCAGTGGGCCTAAGTTGGGAAATCTGAATGGTGGTGAGCTGCGGACCGGAATAACGCCGTGGCAAAATGTAATGCTGTAAAAAGGTTTGTGCCGTTTAAGTGCAGCAATTTTAAGTGGGTAAAGGAAATGATGGCCGATCAGCAGATCGTTTTCCACAGCCAATTGTTTTGACATCCGATAGATTTGCCTTTCATAAGGGAAAAAAGCGGTATCCAGTAAGGCAACAAGCCATTGCGCCGTGTTCATGCGAAAAGTTTGTTGAGCGAAGTTTTCCATATCAAAACGGATTTGCTCGGGAGCGGGCAACGTGGAAACGCCGTACTGACTGCACTGTTCTTCATATCGTTTATTGTCGATACTGTTGATTGCGAGAGTGACGTCGTGACCCGCTTTTTTGAGTCCGTGGGCCAGCGCTATCATAGGGCGTATGTCGCCGTTGGATCCCCAAGTTTGAATGCCAATTTTCATTAGATTATTGATTTGATACGTTGTTTAAAATTTAACAATTCTTGTCTTAACAAACAATTAAGCATTGGCAATCTTGAAGTGCAAGTTATTTGCCCTGATAGCCCTTATGCTTGGAAGACATTTTTGTGTTTTTTGAATTATCGAAGAAAAATTCTTTTGACAAAGGCAGGAAGGGCTGTATAATAGCCGGCTCTTTCGAGGCAATCGAAGGGTCTGTCTGGGCGGCGCAAGCGGGCCAGGCGAGGCGGTTCGAAGGTTTCGAGTCGGCCAGGGAGGCGGACGAAAAAAAAGTGAAAAAGGAAGTTGACAGGTTGGGTTTTTGCTGTAGAATAGGCGAGCTCAACAGGGCTACGGCCCTTGGCTGAAACAGCCGCGCTCTTTAACAAAATAATCGAAATAATTTGTGTGGGTACTTGTGGTGGATATTTTAGGCTGTACTAAGATATTCGACACAGATATTCGCGTCAATACATGCAAATGAATTTACGTCAATTCTGTATCGAGCCAAGATTGGATACTAATCTTACTTAGTGTCAAACATTATTAAACTGAAGAGTTTGATCATGGCTCAGATTGAACGCTGGCGGCATGCTTAACACATGCAAGTCGAACGGCAGCGGGGGAGAGCTTGCTCTCCTGCCGGCGAGTGGCGGACGGGTGAGTAATGCGTAGGAATCTGCCTTGTAGTGGGGGACAACGTGGGGAAACTCACGCTAATACCGCATACGCTCTAAGGAGGAAAGCGGGGGATCTTCGGACCTCGCGCTACAAGATGAGCCTACGTTAGATTAGCTAGATGGTGGGGTAAGGGCCTACCATGGCGACGATCTATAGCTGGTCTGAGAGGATGATCAGCCACACTGGGACTGAGACACGGCCCAGACTCCTACGGGAGGCAGCAGTGGGGAATA
>JBNLEI010000011.1:0-1512 GCA_050304855.1 Methylococcaceae bacterium | reverse complement strand
ACACCAGGCCGACGGCAAAAGGCAGATGCAGACGCCGGCTGACCAGTAAGGTAAAAGACGCCAGCATCAGCACAACGACGGATGCAATGACGAACTGAACGACGATGCTGGCATGGGCCATTGCTATTGTTTACTCCGCGGGAACTTTATTGCCGAATCGATCGAAAATGACAAACCGCTACAATTCCAGCCTGCGTTGACCCCGATTGGGTTCGGCAACGGCGAAGTTGAACGTAAACCGGATGGGCAAGTGGGTCGGAATGGAAGAAATGGATATCGTATGCTTGAGTGGACGAGCGATATCAATCCTCTATTTTTAAAATATCGATCGCCGTTTCCAGAACTTCATCGGGGTCGAACGGCTTGGTAATATACATGTTGGCCCCCATCTGCCTTCCTTTTTCCTTATCGAATTCCTGTCCTTTCGCCGTCAGCATGATGATGAACGTATCTTTCAATTGCTCATCGCTTTTGACCTTCTGACAGACTTCGTAGCCGTTCATCTCCGGCATCATTACGTCCAGGAAGACCAGATCGGGCGTTTCCGCGATGATGGTTTCAAGACCTTCCTTACCGTTGGCGGCAGTGAAAATTTCCACATCGTAATCCTCCAATTCTTCCAGAGTCTGTTCGAGGAGGGTGCGGATATGCGGTTCGTCATCGACGATTAATAGTTTTTTATTCATGATTTTTCTCGTCCCGAGCTGGTCGGTTAATAGTTGACCTGGTAGACATCGACCGGCTTCTCCTTGCCTTTAACTGAAAAAGTCCCCTGGAAGCTAAAGTCGAAATCCTCTTTGGTGGCTTCATAAACGCTGCGGCTGACCAATATCTGCCCGCTCTCGGCCAGCGACTGCAGCCGGGAAGCCAGATTAACCTCATCGCCGATGGCGGTGTAGTCCATGTGTTTCGGCGAACCGACATTGCCGATGATCACTTCCCCGGAATTGATGCCGATGCCGGTTTTGAAATGCCGATTGATCCAGGCATGTTCGGTCTGCCTCAGCCAGTTTTGCATGCCGATTGCCGCCATTACCGTGTGCTTTTCGCTTTCCTGCAGAATCTCCGGAGCGCCGAACAAGGCTACGATCATGTCGCCGACAAATTTGTTGATCGTGCCTTGTTCGGTAAATATGATGTTGACCATATTCTCAAAATAAGTGTTTAGATTGTCCACTATTTCCTTGGAATCAACACTTTCACAAAGGTTGGTAAAACCCCGGATGTCCGAGAACAGAATTGAAATGTAACGCTTTTCGGGAATGAATATCTGTTTGTCGCCGGCATTCATAATGGCATGAACGACTTTTTCCGAGACATACCGTTCCAGGTGGCTCTTGATCTTTTCCTCTTTGATTTTATTGGCGTGCAGAATCGCGTTTTCCAAGGCAATCGCACCCTGCGAGACCAGCGCACAAAACAGCTTCAAATCGGCGGCCGTATAATTAATCACCTGGCTGTGGCTTAAATTGATCACGCCGATAGTCTTTTCGCTGGTTTTGATCGGCGCGC
>JBNLEI010000010.1:0-2208 GCA_050304855.1 Methylococcaceae bacterium | reverse complement strand
TGTTCAAGAACTTTTTCGGGCTTTCCCTGCAATGCGGTGCGCATAAATTCAATCCATAACGGCAAAGCCGCTTTGCCGCCGGTTTCACCTCGGCCCAAGGGTTTTGAGTTGTCGAATCCAAGCCAGGAGCTGGCGACTATGTCCGCTGCATAACCGTTGAACCACGCGTCTCGTTGCTCGTTGGTGGTGCCGGTTTTTCCTGCCAGGTCGGTACGTTCCAACGTTTTAGCGCGGGTCGCCGTACCGCGTTGTACGACGTCTCTGAGCAAGCTGTTCATTAGGAAATTCACTTCAGGCGTGATAATCCGTGGAGCAGGATTGTCCTGAGTCTGGTAGCCCACTTCGCAGGAAGGGCAAGCAATGGTTGGGCGGTTTTGGAAGAGGATTTTGCCTTCCCGGTCTTCGATACGATCAATAAAATAAGGAGTAACGAGGAAGCCTCCGTTGGCAAAGACGGCATACATACGAGCCATCTGCATCGGGGTCGCATGTCCGCTACCAAGGGCCAGAGACAGGGTTTTAGGAAGTTGTTCCGAGGTGAAGCCAAAACGCATGGCGGTATTGGTTACGGCCTTGATTCCGAGTCTTCGCAATAAGCGTATGGAAATAAGATTGCGCGATTTGCGCAATGCGGTTCTCAGGCGAGTAGGGCCGTAAAATTTTCGGCTATAGTTTTGTGGTCGCCAGCTTTCCTGATTGGGCAGATCGATCACGATGGGTGCATCGTTAATGATGCTGGCGGCCGTATAGCCATGCTCCAGTGCCGTGGTGTAGATGATCGGTTTGAAGCCGGAGCCGGGTTGCCGTTTAGACTGTATGGCGCGATTGTATTTGTTGTGAAAAAAATCAAAGCCGCCCGAAAGAGCAAGTACGGCGCCGGTCTGCGAGTCGAGTGCAACAATGGCGGCCTCGGTTTCCGGGATTTGGGCAAGGCTCCAACTATTATCTTTGAGTTTTCTGACGCGAATTAGATCGTTAACAGAGAAAAGGTCGGCGGTTGATTTGGGAGAGGCGCCGACATAGTTAGTCGTTTTATAAGGGCGTGCCCAGGAGATATTGCGCCAGGGAATGTCGATGGGCGAGCGGTCGGCCAACATAGCCCGGGCGGTATTTTCCGAGAGTCCCGTAATCAATGCGAGCTGCGTATCGCCAACGATATCGGCATTGAATTCATCGTTTGGGCTAAGGTGTTTGTGGGGGAGTCCTCTGTAACCGTGTCGCTGATCATATTCATGCAAGGCAAAACGCAGCGAGTGATCGGCGGCCGTCTGTAAGTCACTCGTAATGGTGGTGTAGACATTCAAACCCAGTGTGTATGCATCTTCGCCATGTTGGTCGTACATCGCTTGGCGGACCATTTCGGCCATATAGGGTGCGTTAAGTTCCGTTTTCGTTCCGTGATCTAATGTTGCGGTAACCGGCTGAACTATAGCCTGTTCATATTCCGTCTGGTTGATAAAGGATTGTTCGAGCATGCGGCGCAATACATAATTGCGCCTTAATAAGGCTCTCTCGGGATCGGTGATAGGGTTATAGTTCGACGGGGCCTTGGGTAATCCGGCCAGCATGGCCATCTGCGCCAGATCCAGTTGGTCCAGGGGCTTGCCGTAATAGGTTTGCGCCGCAGCGCCTATTCCGTAAGAACGTTGTCCTAAATAAATCTTGTTCAAATAGAGTTGGAGAATTTTATCTTTGCTGTATTCCTGCTCGATTTTGACTGCGAGTATGATTTCCTTGATTTTCCTCAAAAAGGTTTTTTCCCGGTTCAATAAAAAATTTCGCGCGACCTGCATGGTAATCGTGCTGCCGCCTTGTCTTTTCTTTCCGGTCAGCAACAATTGGACGGTTGCGCGTAGTAGGCCTTGATAATCCACTCCGGGGTGAGAATAAAAACGGTCGTCTTCGGCGGCCAGAAAGGCATTTAATTGTAATTGGGGGATATCTTCTATTTCGACAGGGGATCGTTTCATTTCCCCGAAGCGCGCGATCAGTCGATTATCGGCGCTGTAGATATTGAGAGGAATTTGGTATTGAACATGGTGCAGCTGTTTGACGTCGGGAAGTTCCTTTTCCAGTTCTTTTATAAAGAAGTAGCTAAAAACAACTAAACAAATGGAAAAAAAAAGGACGGTTAAAGCTAACAGTTTCAGAATGGTTTTAAGAAAACGGCGAAGCGAGAACACAGTGTTCAGTTTAATTGAGAAAAAT
>JBNLEI010000009.1:0-28720 GCA_050304855.1 Methylococcaceae bacterium | reverse complement strand
TTGAATCAACCAGGGGTTTTTCGAAATCCTTCCCGCCAGGCACATCCACAGAAGTAACGCGCTCATGTAGTTTCAACATTTTATTGACCGTTTTGACAGGTTTGTCCAGATAATCGGCAATTTCTTCAGCGGTGGGTTCGTGATCCAACTGTTGAGTCAATGAACGTTGCGCTTTTAAATAAACATTCATTTCTTTGACGATATGGATGGGCAAACGTATCGTGCGAGTCTGATTCATAATGGCACGCTCGATGGTTTGTCTGATCCACCAGGTTGCATAAGTCGAAAACCGAAAACCACGATCAGGGTCAAATTTTTCCACGGCTCTGATCAGCCCCAGGTTGCCCTCTTCGATTAAATCCAGTAACGGTAGCCCTCGGTTAAGATAACGGCGGGAAATTTTTACCACTAAACGCAGATTACTTTCGATCATCACTTTACGAGCCTGTTCATCGCCTCGCAAAGCTCTTTTACCGTATATTTTTTCTTCTTCCGCCGTCAGTAACTGAGATTTCCCGAGCTCATTAAGATAAATTCGAGTCGCGTCAAAATTACTCTCATTAAGGGAATCGTCTATCTCGACATCACTGACTTTCACTCCTTCCTGAAAATCATCATCCTCATCAGTATTCATTTCGAAAGATGCAAAATCGGATACATTCATACCGGCATCTTTTGTCATTACATCAACGAGTTCTTCCGTCATTTTAACCTCCAGATCAACAGGCTTTTGCCATGGTCTCAACACTATTTATTCGGCAAATACATAACTGGATTTACCGGCTTCCCTTTTTTTCTAATTTCAAAATGTAATGAAGTTTGCGCGCCCCCCGCTCTGCCAACTTCTGCAATGGTCTGACCTTTTTTAACGGTCTGACCTTCCTTGACCAACAAACGACGGTTATTGCCATAAGCGCTTAAATAAAGAGAATTATGTTTAATAATTAACAAATTCCCATATCCAACCAAACCGTGTCCGCTGTATACTACCTTACCGGCGGCCGCGGCTCTTACCGCCTGACCTAACTTACCGCCAATATCAATTCCTTTGTTTCCCGTTTGGGAAAAATTTTTAACAATCTTCCCATTTATCGGCCACTGCCAGTGTAACTTTAACACTTTTTTCTTATCAGTTGAATTTGTTGGACTTTTTTGTGACAAGATTCTCGTTTTTTTAAAACCCTTACGAAAAACCTGATTTTTAGCCGTAATAATAACTTTTTGTTTAGGCTTAAATAATCTTAATTTTTGCCCAATAAATAGACGATAAGGAGAGGGAATTTGATTCCAAGAGGCTAGACGCTTATAACCGTAACCCGAACGATATCCGATAGCGTATAACGTGTCGCCTTTTTTGACGGTGTAATATTTTTGCGTTTGCGGAATATCGCGATGGTAGTCCCTGACAGGCGCATAATTGCGTGTACTCGTGCAAGCGGACAACAATGTTATCATTAGAATTAACGCTTGCCCTATCGCCACACCTTTCCAAAGCATATCGATCAATCCAATAAAATTCTTTTTGCTTGATTGATTTGCGCGGCAAGGTAATCGGAGCCGCCACGATCGGGGTGAACTTTTTGCATTAATTTTCGATGAGCTTCTATAATTTCCCGCTCCGTCGCCCCCTGTTTTAGCCCGAGAATCTGATAGGCCTGCTCTTTTGTCATATTTGCGTTTAGCGGGCTATCGCTTGTTCGGTTGTTAGGCCCGTTTTGCTTTGCTGCTTTAAACCAAACCCACAACCTCTGCAACTGCGGAGCATAACGTAATAATACCGGTAACATTCTGATTATCGCCGCCATCACCACTCCGGCAAAGGCAACCAACCAATTCAACTTGCCCGTTGCTGCCAACACTAACAGCAACACAGCAATAAGCAATATACCGGTTTTTTTCAAGTACCCGGCTACGACAGCCGGAGGAGTCTTTAAGAACCATCTCAGCACCAAAAATGCCAAAATAACAATAATGATCAGCAGATAAACACGAATCAATGAATTACTCCGACGATTTATTTAGAATATGATGAAAAAAACCTCTGTTTATCTGGTAAAACATAGTATTTCTATCAATTAATTCAGTAAACCAGTCATAATACCTTAGAATAATCTTTCGATTGATTACAGCAAAAATCCCCGTTCATGCAAAATGCAAATGTACCCATACTGGGTTTTGCGGCCTTTAGCGGCACCGGAAAAACCACTCTTTTGACACAGTTGATTCCAATTCTTAGAAATGCCGGAATCCGGTTAGGGGTGATTAAGCATAGCCACCATAGTTTTGAAATTGATCAGCCGGGAAAAGACAGCTTTCGTATCAGGAAAGCAGGAGCCTCCTCCGTCATGCTCGTATCAGCTTATCGGCGCGCTATTATCACCGAGTTTTCTCAACCTATAGAGCCGAAACTGGACGAACAATTAAAAGCGTTCGACCAATCTGTCTTTGACTTGATTTTAGTGGAAGGTTTCAAGTCGGAGCGCTTCCCTAAGATAGAATTACATCGTCCGGTTTTGAACAAGCCATTGCTCTTCCCCAACGACGACTCAATCATCGCCATAGCTTCGGATCAACCGCTCGATATTCCAGCCCAACTTAGTTGGTTAGATTTAAACAACGCATTAATGATTGCCGACTTTATCATTCACCGTTTCCTCGTCCGGCCCGCATGAAAGATCATTGCAGTCTCAATGCCGGCAACTTGCTCACTCTCGATCAAGCCTTCACACGCATTCAACAAGCGGTAGCACCTATTGAAGGTTACGAAACGGTTAATCTGCATCACGCCATGGGTCGGGTTTTAGCCTTTCCGGTAATCGCACCCATCGATATCCCACCTGAACGAGTATCCGCAATGGACGGCTTTGCCTTCTCCTGCAAAGATCAGGTTAAAAACCGACCTTTCACTCTAAAGCTTGTCGGAAGTTCGTGGGCAGGCCTACCGTTTAACGGATTACTCGAACCGGGTCAATGCGTTCGAATTTTTACCGGTGCAGTAGTCCCAGGGAATGCCGATAGCGTGGTCATGCAGGAGATGGTAGTTCTTAATGGCGATACAGTAACATTACCCGCTCACACGGCAGCCGGACAAAATATCAGGCAAGCAGGTAGTGATATCGAAAAAAGCTCGCCGTTGCTGCCTACCGCTAAAAAAATAAATGCGGCCGATTGTGCTCTGCTGGCCTCAGCCGGAATTTATCAGATCAGAGTAAAACGCAAAATCAAGATCGGTTTTTTTTCGACCGGAGACGAATTAAAACCGATCGGCCATCCGTTACAGAGCGGACAAATCTATGATAGCAACCGTTACGCACTGAGCGGACTATTAAATGATGCCTGTTTTTCTGTGTCTGACCAAGGCGTTATCGGAGATAATAAAGTGCAATTGCAAAAAGCCTTACTGACCGCCGCATCAAACCAAGATGCCATTATTACAACCGGCGGCGCTTCAGTCGGTGAAGCGGACTATATCCATGAAATTCTCAACGATTGCGGACAAGTCAATTTTTGGAAAATCGCCGTAAAACCCGGAAAGCCTTTTACATTCGGCAAAATCGGCCAATGCTTGTTCTTCGGTTTGCCGGGCAATCCTGTTTCCGTTTTCATCTCATACGAAAAATTGGTTTTGCCAGCCCTCGAACTACTTTCCGGAACAAGAACAAAAAAACCGCTTCAGTTAAAGGCCCATTGCCAATCGGACCTGAGAAAATCTCAAGGTCGGCAGGAATACCAGAGAGGTATCTTAAGCCACGACGGAAATGGCGAATTTTTCGTTAAATTAGCCGGCCGTCAGGACTCTCATCAATTAAGCACGTTAAGTAAAGCCAACTGCTATATTGTACTTCCGGCAGAGTGCGACGGCGTAAATGCTGGAGAAACGGTCATGGTCGAACCGTTTTCCCATCTCATTTGAAGAAAATTATATCATTTGCTTCTTGCCGCCGCCCCGATGCCCAACAATTTGATCAGGCGACACCACTCAAATATTGTTGTTTCCTGGACAGATAATTATCCACGAAACGTTGCATGGGCTCGGCTTCAAATTCCCGTAAACCGCTGATAGCCAGTTTTTTGGAACCGGTACCGACGACCTCACCATCCGCTTTGATTTGAAAATGTAATAGGGCCGAACCGCGTTTTCCGCTGACCTCTAGTTCCGGCTGCAGCATTTCCAACCGGGGTTCGGTGAAATTCAACTGCGAAAACTCTACCGTCATGCTGTCATAAATCACCAATGGCCGCTCAAGGTTGATCATCACATTTTCCTTTTCCAGCAACGGCACTAAAACATAAGGGAAATTTTGCCCAGAAAATGCCACATAATCGCGGACAAATGCTTCAATCATGGCCTGATCATGATTAACTCCACCACTCCGCTCGATTTGTAGGTAGGTCTTTCCATTGTTACTATCGTTAATATCGAATTGAGCCCCATCGGTATCAGGAAAATTCAATTTCACCCCATGCCCGACCATACCTGCAAAAGTGAAATGCATCTTTTGGTACAGGCCGTACTTTTCCAGCACTAACGAAAAAAGCAAATCTCCCGGCACACAAAAACGTTTGGAATCAGGGTCATGCAATGGATTGAAATCGCCGGCGACCTCTTTAGCAAACAAACTGGCTTGTTGCGCATCAATAGCGATACTTCCGTCGTCAATTGAATAATATTCTCTCAAAAACATATCTGTAGTTAATTTCTTATTATTAATATCGAGGTACAGAACTGTCGCACTCAACAGACCAAGCATCTATTCCGCCTGTCAAATTGTACAGTTGCTCGAAACCGCATTGTTCAAGGAATATTGAGGCCTGCATACTGCGCACGCCATGGTGACAAATCAATACAATACCTTTATCCGAATCCAGTTCGTCCCGTCTCAATGGAATAAGACTCAGAGGTATCAACCTGCTACCTTCTATGTGAGCATAATCGAATTCATTCTGTTCTCTCACATCCAGTAACAGCAGATCTTCACCGTTCTGTATTTTTTTTTGTAATTGTATCGCGGATAATTGCGTTATCGGCATAAAAAACGTTCCATACGGTTCAAAGCATCGCTCATTCTATCGATTGAAGCAGTATATGCAAATCTAATATAAATATTACTGTTATTTTTTCCGAAATCCTTACCAGGAGTAACCGCCACTCCTTCCGTTTCAAGCAAATCACTGGCAAACTGAAAACTATCATTGGTAAAAGCGCTGCAGTTGGCATAAATATAGAAGGCGCCTTCCGGTTTGCATTCGACCTTAAAGCCCAACCTTATCAAATTTTCATAAAGAAAATCCCGGCGGGCAACAAACTCCAGGCGTCTTCGTTCCAACTCCTGCATATTTTCCTGAGAAAACGAGGCTAGTGCCGCATATTGAGAATGAGTCGGCGTGGAAATAAAAATATTCTGCGCCAACCGTTCGACCGGGTCGATAAAAGCCTCAGGAACAACCAGCCACCCCACCCGCCATCCGGTCATGCCAAAAAACTTGGAGAAACTGTTGATTACAAATACGTCCGGACTGTATTGCAGCGCACTGGCTGCCGTTTTGTCGTACAGCAAACCGTGATAAATTTCATCCGAATAAAAGCATCCTTTTAAGACCAATGTTTGTTCTATCGCTTGCTGCAATACGCTATTATCTATCACCGTTCCGGTCGGATTTGAGGGAGAGGCGATCACGACACCTTTGCAGTTTTCTCGCCAGTGATCGCGGATCAATGAGGCATTCAATTGAAAACGGCTGTCGGCAGCCACGTTAATAAATCGGGTTTTCCCTTCATACAAACGGACGAAATTGTCGTTGCATGGATAACAAGGATCTGCCATCAACACTTCTTCGCCGGGATTGAGAGAAACTCCGAGAGCCAGCAAAAATGCCCCGGAAGCCCCCGGAGTAATAAACACCCGCTCCTTGGCGACAAGGATGCCGTAATGACTTTGATAATAGTCGGCCACCGCTTGACGTAATTCAGGTAAACCAGCCGCCGGTGTATATTTAACTTCACCACCATTCAAAAAAGCTTTGCCGGCTTCGATCACTGCCTTCGGCGTGGCAAAATCAGGCTCGCCGATTTCCATGTGTACAATGTCCCTACCCTGTCTTTCTAACTCTTTAGCGCGTTGCAATAATTCCATGACATAAAAAGGTGAAATACCTTGCATCCGATTGGCAATTAATCTCCGCATTAACGACTCCTGTACTGATTAACTGACAAATAATAACAAAATTCTTGCTATGGCTAGCCTATTCTGATAAAAATGCGCAGTTTTTAGAAATTGCTAGGAGTTAACGGATGACCGATTCTAAAACTGACATCAATCATTACGGTTTCAAGCCTTACGAAGAAAAAGAAGGCGAAGAATACATGAATGAGGATCAGTTGAAACACTTTGAGACCATTCTAAGAAATTGGAAAGCCGAATTAATGCAAGAGGTTGATCGCACCGTTCATCACATGCAGGATGATGCTGCCAACTTCCCTGACCCAAACGATCGAGCCACGCAAGAATCCGAATTCAGCCTGGAATTAAGAACTCGCGACAGGGAACGCAAGCTGATTAAAAAGATTGAAGAATCATTGAGAAACATCGAGTCCGGAGATTACGGCTATTGTGAAACCTGCGGCATCGAAATCGGCATCCGCCGTCTTGAAGCCCGTCCGACTGCCACATTGTGTATCGATTGTAAAACTCTGGATGAAATTAGGGAAAAACAAGTAGGTTAATACCGATCACTCCCGTTTCCAAGCAGTATATCGGTCGGTTTGCACCGTCGCCTACCGGCCCGCTCCACCTCGGCTCGCTCTATGCGGCTCTGGCCAGCTATCTCGACGCCAAAAGCCGCCACGGTCTATGGTTGCTCAGAATCGACGACATCGACACTCCTCGCAACGTAAAGGGCGCCGCTCAACAAATAGCCGACGATCTGGAAATTTTTGGCTTACATTGGGACGGTGACATTTATTTCCAAAGCGATAATCTACACTGCTACCGAGCGGTTATCCGGCAACTGCTCGATGAACGACGCCTTTATCCTTGCACTTGCAGCCGCAAGTTCTTGGAGCAAGCGACACAGAGCGGCTCTTCCGTTTATCCGGGATTTTGTCGAACCAAAACCATCCAACCGGAAAAACCTTCCGCGTTGCGACTCATTGCAGACGATCTTATCATTTCTTTTACTGATCGTTTGCAAGGGCCGGTTCAACAAGCTATCGCCCGCGAGTTAGGCGACTTCATCGTTCAACGTAAAGACCGGATTGTCGCCTACCAGTTAGCGGTGGTTATCGACGATTATCTGCAAAACATCACGCATGTCGTGCGCGGCTTCGACCTGCTCGATTCCACACCCCGACAAATTTTTATCCAACGACTACTCGGTTATCGACAACCCGATTATATGCATGTCCCCATCATTGTCGACCGTTCAGGATTGAAATTGAGCAAACAAACAGAGGCTCCTGCTGTTGACACGAGCCGTCCTGGGACTACACTTTTTTACCTGCTAGAATTATTAAGACAAAATCCTCCAGATACACTCCGTAAAGCCCAGATCACCGACATTCTTACTTGGGCCATTGCGCATTGGGAACCGGAGAATCTGAAAAAAGTCCGTGCAATTCACTGAAGCATTCGCTAATGTAAAGCCGCTTCGGAAACAAGGAACCCAGATGTCAGAACACAAGATTTATCAGGTAAAACCAGAAACCGCCGCATACGCCCATATCGACGCTAATACCTATCGGACGCTTTATCGGCAATCTATCGACGAACCGGAAGCATTCTGGAGCAAACAGGCAGAAAAATTTCTGCAATGGATACAACCTTGGAGCGAAGTGGTTTCCTACGACTACCCGAAGGGAGAAATCAATTGGTTCACGGGTGGCAAGCTCAACGTCAGCGTAAATTGCCTTGACAGACATCTTAAAGATCGTGCCGATCAAGTCGCGATCATTTGGGAAGGAGACGATCCCGCAAAAGATCAGAAAATCACTTACCGCCAACTACATGAACAAGTCTGTAAGTTCGCTAACGTATTGAAATCACAGGGTGTAAAAAAAGGCGACCGTGTCTGTATTTATTTACCGATGCTGGCCGAAGCTGCGGTTGTCATTCTCGCCTGCACCCGTATCGGCGCCATTCACTCGATTGTTTTCGGCGGCTTTTCGGCCGATGCATTAAAAGATCGTATCCTCGACGCCGACTGCCGTTTCCTCATTTGTGCCGACGAAGGCTACCGTGGCGGTAAAACGGTCCCTTCGAAAATAAATGCCGATAAAGCAGCGGCCAACTGTCCGAATTTAAAAACGGTCATCGTCATCCGCAATACGGGGAACAATATTCCTTGGAACGACCACCGAGACGTCTGGTACCATCAAGCCATGGCTGATGCCTCTGCCGATTGTCTTCCGGAAGCAATGGATGCAGAAGACCCCTTGTTTATTCTTTACACCTCGGGCTCTACCGGCAAACCGAAAGGGGTTTTGCATACCACCGGCGGCTATTTACTGCATGCCGCGATGACGCATAAATATGTGTTCGATTATCACGACGGTGATATTTACTGGTGCACAGCGGATATCGGTTGGGTCACCGGACATTCTTATATCATTTACGGCCCGTTATGTAACGGCGCGACCACATTGATGTTCGAGGGCGTTCCGACTTACCCCGAAGCCGACCGGTTCTGGCGTGTCGTCGACAAACACCAAGTCAATATTTTCTACACCGCTCCTACGGCCATCCGGTCTTTAATGGCGCAAGGCGACGAATTCGTCAAACGCACAGACCGTAGCAGTCTCAGATTGTTGGGCAGTGTCGGTGAACCGATTAATCCTGAAGCGTGGGAATGGTATTACCATATCGTCGGCAATGAGCGCTGCCCGATCGTCGACACTTGGTGGCAAACCGAGACTGGAGGTATTCTTATTACGCCGCTACCCGGAGCGACAGCGTTAAAACCCGGCTCCGCCACATTGCCGTTTTTCGGGGTACAACCGGCCATTCTCGATAACGAGGGCAACGAATTAGCCGGCGAAGCCGAAGGACTACTGGTAATCTGCCGTCCTTGGCCAGGCCAGGCTCGATCTGTCTACGGCGACCATGATCGTTTCGTCGATACTTATTTTAAAAATTTTCCCGGTTATTATTTTACCGGCGATGGCGCCCGACGGGATAAGGACGGATATTATTGGATTACCGGGCGGGTCGACGATGTCATTAACGTATCCGGTCATCGTATGGGAACCGCAGAAGTGGAAAGCGCGCTAGTCCTCCACGACGATGTTGCCGAAGCTGCGGTTGTCGGTTATCCGCACGCCATCAAAGGCCAAGGGATCTATGCTTATGTCACGCTGAATGTAGGCGTCGAACCGACGGAAGAACTTCGCCAGGAACTGATCCAGCTGGTCAGAGATGAAATCGGCCCGATCGCCCATCCCGACATCATTCAATGGGCACCAGCTTTGCCCAAAACTCGTTCAGGTAAAATTATGCGTCGGATTCTTCGGAAAGTGGCAGCTAACGAACTCGAAAATCTGGGCGATACATCAACCCTGGCTGATCCATCGGTCGTCGATGAAATTATCGATCACCGGGCTAACAAGTGAAACCGACAGGGCGTTACAAAGGCCTCGCAGCCAGCGCGGATTTAGCGGGACAATCTTTCGCTCGACCGCTCGATAGAAAAGCAAGAATTCAGGTGTTTAGAGTTGAGCTATCTAACGCCTGTTGAATGATTGGGATTATTTTAGTTTTTTTATTGCCTGCAAAACCTCATAGAGGGGTATGTTGAATTTAAGCTGTGCTATATCGCCCACCTTGCCGCTATAAGCGTTTCCCAAATACCAATCCACTCCGCAAACTTGGGGTATAGACGAACACCTACCACTGATTGCGAACTGAATTCCATTCAATCGATAAGTCAGCGGGACGCAATCACCCCGAAGAATGTTTCCACTTAAAACAAAATCGATTCGCCGATCAAACATCTCATATTGTAGAGAGCCAGCTTGCACTCCCAGTTTCGCTAATAAAACCGGTTCGCTTTCCAACTCTCCAAAAATATTACAATGGCAGTGTTCTAACTCGTGCAGCAACCATTCGACGGCCGCTTTTCCGGCCGCTTTTTCATCAACAAGCTGTTTCAAAGCTTTTAAACCCTGTAATTGTCTCATGAGCTATGATTTTTCTTATTTTTCGCGAGTTTTAATGATGAATCTGGCATTCAATCTGCTTTAGTTCTAAAATATACAGTTTTGTTAATTGCTGGCAGCAAACTGGACACATTAATGGCTGATTATAAACTAACTCACCTTAAACAGCTTGAAGCTGAAAGTATTCATATTATTCGTGAAGTAGCCGCTGAGTTTGAGAAACCGGTGATGTTATATTCTATCGGTAAAGATTCGGCAGTTATGCTGCATTTGGCAATGAAAGCATTCCACCCGGGCAAACCGCCTTTCCCTTTACTGCACGTCGACACTACCTGGAAATTCAGGGAAATGATCGAATTCCGCGATCAATTGGCGAAAGATTTAGGACTGGAACTACTGGTTCACATCAACACGGACGGCGTCGCTCAGGGCATCGGCCCCTTCACTCACGGCAGTAAAAAACATACCGACGTAATGAAAACAGACGCGCTCAAGCAAGCCTTGAACAAGTATAAATTCGATGCCGCTTTCGGCGGTGCGCGTCGCGACGAAGAAAAATCGCGCGCCAAGGAACGCGTTTACTCCTTCCGCGATAAAAACCATCGTTGGGACCCCAAAAACCAACGACCGGAACTTTGGAACATCTACAACGGGAAAATCGATAAAGGCGAAAGCATCCGTGTTTTCCCGTTATCAAACTGGACCGAACTGGATGTTTGGCAATATATCCATTTGGAAAATATTCCTATCGTACCGTTATATTTTGCTAAAGAGCGTCCGGTCGTCAACAAGGACGGAATGCTGATCATGGTCGACGACGATCGTATGCCGATCGGCCCCGACGATAAAGTGGAAATGAAAATGGTCCGTTTCCGCACGCTGGGTTGCTATCCTCTCACGGGCGCCGTCGAATCGACTGCCACTACATTACCGGAAATTATTCAGGAAATGCTGTTAACCACCACCTCTGAACGCCAGGGACGCCTAATCGACCATGACCAGGCCGGCTCCATGGAACAGAAAAAACGAGAAGGCTATTTCTAGTTCCGTTGAGACAGTCAGTTAACAATCTATTTCAGAGGTAGAAAATGTCACATCAATCAGATTTAATCAGCACCGATATCAACGCCTATCTGGCGCAGCACGAACGTAAAGAACTGCTTCGATTTTTAACCTGCGGCAACGTGGACGACGGCAAAAGCACCTTGATCGGCCGTCTATTGCATGATTCCAAAATGATTTACGAAGATCAATTGGCCGCCGTTCAAGCCGACAGTGTCAAATCCGGCACCACCGGCGCCGGCAAAGTGGATCTGGCGCTCTTGGTCGACGGTTTGCAAGCGGAACGTGAACAAGGCATCACCATTGACGTCGCCTACCGTTATTTTTCCACGTCGACTCGTAAATTTATCATCGCAGACACGCCTGGGCACGAACAATACACCCGCAACATGGCGACCGGCGCGTCCACTTGTGACTTGGCCGTCATTTTAATCGACGCCCGCTATGGCGTGCAGACGCAAACCAAGCGCCACAGCTTCATCGCTTCGTTATTGGGCATCAAGCATATCATCGTTGCGGTTAACAAAATGGATCTAGTCGGTTACAGCGAAGATACTTTCAACAAAATTCGCGATAACTATCTCGCCTTCACAAAATCGCTGGACTTGCATGACGTTCATTTTCTGCCGATTTCGGCATTGGACGGCGACAATGTCGTCAACCCCAGTGAAAACATGCCATGGTTTAGCGGCATACCGATGATGGAATTGCTCAACACCATTGAAATTGCCAACGATCAAAATTTCAACGATACCCGCTTCCCCGTGCAATACGTCAACCGTCCTAACCTCGATTTCCGCGGCTTTTGCGGCACCATTGCCGCCGGCGTCTTTCGTCAGGGGGACGAAATTACCGCATTGCCGTCCGGAAAAAACAGTCGAATCAAGTCCATTGTCACGTACGAAGGCGAGCTGAAGGAAGCCTTTCCACCTATGGCGGTAACTCTCACGCTGACCGATGAAATCGATGTCAGTCGCGGAGACACGATTGTCGCCCGGAAAGGTTCCCAACCAATTGTGGACGATAAGTTCAAGGCCAACATTGTCTGGATGACCGAAAAGGCTATGATTCCAGGCCGCCAATACACCATTAAGTTGGCAACACGAAGCGTTCCCGGCTCGATATCAACCATTCACCATCGTATCGACGTTAACACGCTGGAACACCATGATGCCAACGAGTTGAACCTGAATGAAATTGCTTCCTGTACCGTTTCAGTCAACGCTCCGGTGGTCTTCGATCCGTATAAACAAAGCAAAGGTACCGGCTCGTTTATCATTATCGACCGACTGACCAACGTCACAGTTGGCGCGGGTATGATTTCCGGAGTCGCCGACGGCGCCGAACTCGCTCCGGTAACAACTGAGGAGAGAGCCGCCCGTTTTGGCCAAAAACCGGTCGTCATTGCCCTGACTGGAGATGACAGCAGCGACAGAGCATACCAACTCGAGAGAAAACTATTCGATACCGGCCACGCGACTACCGTCTTGGAAAATCAGGACAACAGTTTGCCGATTTTGCTACCCGTTATTAAACAGGCGGGCCTGATTAGTATTTGCGTCAACTGCGCAACCGACGTTGCGGATTTGTCATTCGATACCGGTCAGCATGATTTAGATGCAATTTATAACGCCCTGAAAGCTAACGACACCATCTAAGTTCATCTAAAACTGAAATGGAAAAGGTACAAGTCTGAATCCGCTTGTACCTTACACCTAATGTTCAAACTCCGCCTTGAATCCAAAATGACGCACGTGTCGGATCGTGATCAACCATGGCAACGCTTAATTCAGACAATTTGAGCGACCTCGTCCGTAAAATCAAAGATTGGGGGCTTGATCTGGGTTTTCAACAAATAGGTATCAGCAGTACGGAATTAACCGAAGCCGAGCGGCATTTATCGACTTGGCTGGAAAAAAACTATCATGGCGACATGGCCTACATGGCTAAACACGGCTTGAAACGCAGCCGACCAAAACTTTTACAAGTAGGTACTCGAAGCATCATTTCAGCCCGGATGGATTATCTGCCGGAAAATCAAGCTCGGTCGGAAGCCGTCCTGCATGACCCCGCCGCCGCTTTCATCTCCCGTTACGCTTTAGGCAAGGACTACCATAAACTAATCCGTAATCGGCTACAAAAGCTGGCCTCAAAAATTGAACAGCAGATCGGTCCATTCGGCTACCGCGCTTTCGTTGATAGCGCTCCGGTTCTGGAAAAAGCGATTGCCGAGAAAGCCGGCTTGGGCTGGATCGGTAAGCATAGTAATTTGATTAACCGTAAAGCCGGTTCGTGGTTTTTTCTCGGCGAAATTTATTGCGACCTGCCTTTGCCTGCAGACCGGCCAACTTCATCGCACTGCGGCGATTGCAAGGCTTGTCTGGATATCTGTCCCACCCAAGCTATCGTCGCGCCTTATCAAGTCGATGCCAGACGTTGTATCTCTTACCTGACCATCGAGCTGCATGGCTCTATTCCCGAGCCGCTTAGACCCTTGCTGGGTAATCGCATTTACGGCTGCGATGACTGCCAATTAGTCTGCCCCTGGAACCGTTTTGCCCGACTGAGCGGGGAAGAAGCTTTCAGTCCGCGATATTCTCTCAACAATACGCAACTGGTCGAATTATTTCGTTGGAACGAAGCAAAATTCCTTAATCAAACCGAAGGTTCGGCCATTCGTCGCATTGGCCATGAACGTTGGTTAAGGAATATCGCCGTAGCACTCGGAAACGGCAAGAACACAGAATCCTCAATCGAAGCCTTGAAACAACGCTTAAAACACCCATCAGAGTTGGTCAAAGAGCACGTGATTTGGGCGCTGTCGAAGTTACGCGATCAATAACGTTTACTTTAAGCGACAAATCACCAGCTAAAGCCTATGGTTTGCACTGATCGAAAACTAAAGAACGTCTATGGTCGGGTCAGTAAAAAGTATCCCAACGCAAACAATGCAACCTGAACAAATACCAGTATCCAAAAATACAAAACGAACAACATCACTTTGATCGGCTTCTCGACCGGCTTACGGGCGCTGATAAACCAGCCGCCCAAACTTGCGAACATTAACATGGCCAATAGTGCGGCAATATAGTCGTTCATGGTTATCTGAATCTAATCTCGGGGCGGTGGCGGAGCCAATACTTCGCGACTGCCGTTACTCTCCGGCGCACTGACGACGCCGGCCATTTCCATATCTTCAATCATCCTAGCCGCACGGTTATAACCCACCTTGAAACGCCTTTGTACGCTGGAAATAGAGGCTTTGCGCGATTCGGTCACGAACCTGACCGCTTCGTCGTACAGACTGTCCATCTCCGCATCCATTCCGTCTCCATTGGAAATATCGCCGGTATCCGTGCGTTCCTGGGTTATTTCCTCCAGATAGTCAGTCGGTCCGGTCTTTTTGAGGAATTCAACAACACGGTGCACCTCGTTGTCATCGACAAAGGCTCCGTGCGCGCGAACCGGAATGCTGGTCCCTGATGGCAGAAACAACATGTCGCCATTGCCCAACAATGCTTCCGCGCCCCCCTGATCCAATACGGTTCTGGAATCGATCCGAGAGGAAACTTGGAAAGAAATTCGGGTTGGAATATTGGCCTTGATCAAACCGGTCAAGACGTCGACCGAAGGTCTCTGCGTCGCCAACACCAGGTGGATACCAGCGGCACGGGCTTTTTGCGCCAACCGGGCAATCAATTCCTCGACTTTTTTACCTACAATCATCATCATGTCGGCCAATTCGTCGATAACGATGACGATACTGGGTAAAGTGGTCAACACGGGAAATTGCTCACCTTCTTCCAAAGGCCTGTCGAGTTGAAAAAGAGGATCGCGAATCGGCTCGCCTCTAGACTCGGCTTCAGTCACCAGTTGGTTGAAACCGGCGAGATTTCGCACCCCGACTTTCGACATCAGTTTGTAACGTCTCTCCATTTCCGCCACCGCCCAACGCAAGGCATTCTGGGCATCTTTCATATCGGTAACCACCGGCGTCAATAAATGCGGAATACCTTCATAAACCGACAATTCCAACATCTTGGGGTCAATCATAATCAGTCGCACGTCTTCCGGACGGCACTTGTAAAGCAAGCTCAAAATCATCGTGTTGATGGCAACTGATTTACCGGAACCAGTGGTACCGGCCACTAGCGCATGGGGCATTTTAGCTAGATCCGAAACCACCGGAGCACCGGCGATATCCTTACCCATGGCGAAGGTCAACTTCGATTTGGCTTTTTCAAAATTACGCGAGGCCAGTAAGTCTCTCAGACAAACCACTTCTCGTTCCTGATTGGGAATTTCCAGTCCGATGACGCTTTTACCTTCTATCACTTCAACAATCCGCACGCTGGTGACAGACAGTCCCCGCGCCAAATCTTTGGCCAAACCGCTGATCCGGCTGACTTTGACCCCTGCCGCCAAATGCAATTCAAAACGGGTAATCACCGGGCCGGGATGAACGGCAACGACTTCTACCGCAATATTGTAATCCTGCAACAAATCCTCGACGTGTCTGGACATTTCCTCCAGATCGGCCTGAGAATAGCCTTTGACTTTAGTTTCGCGTTTTTCCAACAACGATAAAGGAGGTAGTGCGCCCTGATAAGAGCCGTTCTCGAATAAATCAATCTGGGTCTCTTTTTTCTCCCTTTCCCCACTCTGAATGGCCGTAATGACAGGAGCAATTTTTACCTTGGTTTTTTTCTGCGGCTTACTTTGTTTGACGATGCTCTCGGGTCCAGCATATTGTTTTTCCTGATGGCCGCGCCAGAATTGAATGCTTTTTCGATACAGTACGCCAACCAGTTGTAACGAATATTTGCCGACAAAATCCATCACGGCAAACCAAGACAAACCGGTAAACAACGTGATTCCCGCCAGAAAAATAGCCAATAACAACAAAGTGGCGCCGGAATTACCCAACATAATCACCAAAGCGTCGCCGGCTTCCTGTCCCAATACCCCGCCGGTCGTCCCAGGCAACTCTAAAGGCGTTCTCAACAAATGCAAATAAAACAAGGCTGAACCGGACAATATCGTGGCGACAAAACCGGTCCAGCGAATAGAAACAACAAACCGGTTTCCTTTTAGCCGGGCTTGGGTATAGACCAAATAACCGTGCCATAAAATCATGACCGGAAACAAATAGGCCATTAAACCGAAAAAACTAAGCACAAAATCGGCAATCCATGCGCCAACTATGCCGCACGCGTTACTGATAGTCTGCATCGAACCGCTGTGGGTCCAGCCGGCATCTTCGTGATTAAAAGTAATTAACGCGATCAAAAAAAACAACGCGCAGCTTAAAAAAGCCAGGAATGCTACCTCTCGCAAACCTCGTACAGTTTTCTCTTCTATAACAGCAACCATAACAAATAGAAAAAATAAAACATCGATAAAACATCATTATAGATGATTAAGTAGATATTTCACCTTAAATTGAGGTTGATTGCTTTCCGGCCTAATCAGGAGCCCTTGATATTTAAGCTAACAGCGACCTTAAAACCGATCCTGCTTACTTGAAAGCCCCGACTCATCAGTCTCGTAGTATGAATATATTGATAATCTCATGATAGTTTGATTGCTGACGACTCCAGATTGAAACCAGATCTCAAATAAACCTGTAAATGGTTTTATCCCTATTAAATACTTCGTATAATTAAAAAATTTATTCTTCCCTACCTGCTCATGGAGACACTGTCAATGGCCGATGCTAAACACTGCAAACTCTTAATCCTTGGTTCCGGGCCCGCCGGTTATACAGCCGCTGTGTATGCCGCCAGAGCCAATCTTAATCCGGTTATCATTACCGGAATGCAACAAGGCGGCCAACTGACAACCACCACCGAAGTGGATAACTGGCCAGGCGATGTGGAAGGTTTGCAAGGCCCAGATCTGATGGAAAGAATGCGCAAGCATGCTGAACGCTTCGATACCGACATCATTTTCGACCACATCCATACCGCCGATTTGTCCTCACGTCCTTTTACATTGACTGGAGATTCCGGCGCTTATAGCTGCGATGCATTAGTTATCGCCACCGGCGCATCGGCGAAGTATCTGGGTTTGCCTTCGGAAGAGGCTTTTAAGGGGAAAGGGGTTTCGGCTTGCGCAACATGCGACGGTTTTTTCTATCGCAATAAACCGGTTGCCGTCATAGGCGGAGGTAACACCGCGGTTGAAGAAGCACTGTATCTTTCGAATATCGCTTCAAAAGTCTACGTAGTTCATCGCCGAGACAAATTCCGTTCTGAAAAAATTCTGTCCGACAAATTAATCGAAAAATCCCAAAACGGCAATGTCGAGATTTTGTGGAACCACACACTGGACGAAGTCCTGGGTGACGACATGGGCGTTACCGGGATGCGAATCAAAAGCACGCAGAACAACTCGACACAGGACATCGATGTTCATGGCGTTTTCATTGCTATCGGCCATACCCCAAATACCGATATTTTCAATGGTCAATTGAAGATGGAAAACGGTTACATCATCGTCAACAGCGGTATAAAAGGTAATGCGACCGCAACCAGCGTTCCCGGGGTCTTCGCTGCCGGAGATGTTATGGATGCTCACTATAAACAGGCGATAACCTCAGCGGGAGCCGGGTGCATGGCGGCCTTAGACGCCGAGAAGTTTCTCGACGAACTAAACGAGGCATAACACTTAGTCAGGGAACGGTTCAGAACCGTTCCTCCTTTCACGCCGATGAAACTAACCGTCCTCGACCCATTCAGACCCGACCAGCCTTTTCCCGACCCGGAAAAAGCGCTGGATGAACCGGGTGGCCTGTTAGCTATCGGCGGTTGCCTGACCCCCAAACGCATTATAGCGGCCTACCAACAAGGCATATTCCCCTGGTTCAGTCCCGGCGAGCCCATCCTGTGGTGGTCGCCCGATCCCCGACTGGTATTGTTCCCGGAGCAATTAAAAATCTCCCGCAG
The DNA here is from genome assembly GCA_050304855.1 of Methylococcaceae bacterium. Lineage (GTDB taxonomy): Bacteria > Pseudomonadota > Gammaproteobacteria > Methylococcales > Methylomonadaceae > Methylomarinum. Next base: position 10,561 of record JBNLEI010000009.1, on the reverse strand, counting down.
TCTACGAAAGACCCTTCGGAAAAATATTTTTCGAATCAGCTTCGACCAAGCATTCGATGAGGTTTTGTTAGGTTGTGCTTCACCCAGAGCTCAAGCAAGCGGCACCTGGATTACTGAGGAAATGCGTCAAGCCTACAACCTTCTCCATCAAATGGGGATCGCCCATTCTTTCGAAGCCTGGAACAACGATAAGTTAGTCGGAGGACTCTATGGCTTGGCGATCGGCCGGGTGTTTTTTGGCGAATCGATGTTCCATACCGAAACCGATGCCTCTAAAGTGGTTTTTGCCCACCTGGTGAAGCATCTGCTCGCCTGGCATTATTCCTTGATCGACTGCCAAGTACATAGTAATCATTTGGTCAGTTTGGGAGCCGTGGAAATCAAGCGCAAGGACTTTATCGATCACCTTCAGGCTCTGTGCAAATATCCACCGGCAGACCAAGCCTGGAAAAAATTATGATTTCGATTCCGCTATTCGTAACCGAAACCCACAATTGCAGTTATCTACCGGGAAAAACGGCACAAACGGCTTTTGTATATCCGTCTTATCCTGTGACTAACAACATCTATTCGGTTTTAATCGAGCAAGGCTTCAGACGAAGCGGCAATGAAATTTACACCACGCATTGCGGAGATTGCCAACAATGTGTCCCGGTTAGAATTCCGATCAAGGATTTCAGACCGAATCGCCGGCAAAAGCGCTGTAAAAAGAAAAACCTGGGCACAACAGCAACCATCAAACCGGCTACTTTTGATAAACGGCACTATGATTTATATCTCCGCTATCAGCAACACCGCCATTCCGATAGTAGCATGGCCAATTCCAGCCCCGAAGAATATATCCAATTCCTCGGCAGCAGCTGGTGTAATACGCTGTTTGTCGAGTTCTCGATTGAAGGGTCGCTTGCCGCAGTCGCCGTCGTCGATTTGCTGGACAACGCGCTATCCGCGGTTTATACCTTCTTCGATCCGGACTTAACCAACTTCAGTCTCGGTACTAATGCAGTGCTATGGCAGATAGATCATGCCCACGCCCTGGGTCTCGAATATCTTTATCTCGGGTATTGGATAAAGGACTGCCGAAAAATGAATTACAAAGCCGAATTTCAACCGCTTTTCGGTTTTATCAATCAACAATGGAAACAAATCGTCATATAATTACAGCCGCTTTTGCATACCTGCTTTGAGCCACAGATTTTTTCCGTACATCATCCACAATGAGGAGAACCCCTTGCCAAAAGTCAGCGAACTGAAACAAGGATCGGCCGTTGAAATCAATGGCGAACCCTATGCCGTTAAAACGATCGAAGTTAGAAATCCCACTTCACGGGGAGCGTCGACATTATACAAAATCCGTTTTGCCCACATGAAGACCAAGCAAAAACTGGATGAAACCTTTAAAGGCGACGATTTTGTCAAAGAAGCGGACTGCTCAAGAGTCATGGTTCAATATTCTTATCAAGACGGTGCGGAATATTATTTCATGAACCTCGAAAGTTACGACCAATACAGCCTTAATGCGAACGACCTTGAAGGTCAGATCGAGTATCTGACCGAAGGGCTGGAAGGAATTATCATGTTGCTGCTCGACGGCTCCGCCTTGGGAATCGAACTACCGACCACCATTACCATGGAGGTTGTAGAAACCCCACCGGCCATGAAGGGCGCCAGCGCGACGAACCGCACCAAACCGGCAAAACTGACAACCGGCCTCGAAATTCAGGTTCCGGAATATATCGAAACCGGCGAAATCATCAAAGTCAACAGCGATACCGGCAAATTTATGTCAAGAGCCTAAAAATCATGGTATTCGGCAATTGGCTAAGAGTCTTGATTAGGCATTTTATTAATTCTCGGTAGTTGCCAAAGTTAAACGTCATAATCTATCCGACCTTCGAATTCGATCCTACAGGGTCGGATACATTCGCGGATATCTATAACTCGGTAAAATACCCGAAATAACTGTCGCGATAGACGCGTACGAAGGAAAAAGACGTAAAATCTCACAAGATTTTGCCGCGGAATCCGTACGATCAGTGCAATGAAAGCAAAACAAAAACTCACACACCCCGTTTAAAGGAGTTTCCTGCATACCTCGTGCCTCTGCTATTTAGAAGCACGAGGACGGATGGCTGTGCGAAACGGACTTGAAGCATCTTAGAATGATATTCACCAAGTGATTTCAGCCGCTTGAGTGACTTTGGGATGCATAAAATGAAATTTCGCCAAATTTGAGGCAATACTTACGTTAAAAATCGCTCGATCCCTCTACACGCCTTACCTTTGGCGACTAAGTGATAAATTCGGCTTTACATCAGCAATACCATTCTCGTATTTTTTTCCATGGCATGCCTGTCAAAAGAGATTATAACAATCAATGCACTTGACCTATGAGCTACTCACATGTCATAGACTAGGCATGCGGGAGAAACAAATATGTTATATCGAGTCAAAGAGCTTGCAAAACTTAGCCAAGTACCTCCGGACACCATACGTCACTACACCCGAATCGGCCTGCTACAACCGGGACGCGATCCGGTTAACGGCTATCGTCAATATACGGTCGATGACTCAAAGCGTTTGGATTTTATCCGAAAAGCAAAAAACCTGGGGTTCAGCTTAAAAGAAATCGAACACATTCTAACTGAAAGCAGAAAAGGAAAATCGCCCTGCCCTCTTGTGCGCGATTTGATCACGCACCGTATCCAAGCCAACCGAGCCCGATTAGAGCATTTAATGGAATTACAAGTCCAAATGGAACAGGCGTTAGCAAGCTGGGAAAACATGCCCGACGGAATTCCCGATGGGAACAGTATCTGTTATCTGATCGAATCGGTCCGACTCGCTTCATTATCGACTTCCGCCTCAGCCAAAAAACTCAATCAAATCGATTGAGGAACGTTGTCTTATCTAAATACCGCAAGACTGGTTCTTGCATACTGGAGGAAAAAATAATGAAACTCTCGACACAGCTAACCAAAAACGTTTTCTATTCCGGATTTCTGAGCTTTTTGCTATTGGGAGCGGCCTCTGCGGAAGCGCCCCATTCCATTCAGGCACTCGAACACGCGGTAGCTGCCGAAACACATGGTAAGTTAGGCCATTCGAAAGAATTCCAACACCATGCAAAAGAAGCTATCAAACATGTTACAGCGAGCGAAAAAGCACATACCGACGCACACATGCATGTCACCGAAGCAATTAAACATTTAAAAGAAACCGTTAAACACGGCGAAATGGGACATTCTTTAATCGCTATCCATGCGAAAGAGGCGTTAAAACATGCGGAAATTTCAGAAAAAGCGCACACAGCAGCTCATCATCATATGACCGAAGCGGCCAAACACCTTCATGAGTCGGTTAAACATAATGAAGCGGGTCATTCGGCTCTGGTATCCGAACATACCAAACAGGCAATTGGACACATAAAAAGCACTTTCTAAAACTCTAATGGGACGGGATATTTGTTTCCGTCCCTTAACAAAACAAATGTTTCTATTGCTCAACAACGCAGCTCGGTAGTGCTTTACCACAGTGCCGCCTATTTGATTGGTATCACGGGCCGTTAAATGCAGCACAATATTCTTGATCCCAATAATACGTAACCCAGACTGAGTCACCAGACGGCAGTATCCGACCCTCAAGTTTCATATCACCAGGGCCGGCCGCAAAATCTACACCAAGAACGGAAAATTCAGCCACTACTTCGGGTGAATCACGAAATTGATGAGGAAACGATAGTCTTTTACTATCAAAGGACGATGCTTGGTTAATACGCTGAGTCAAAACGTAAGGTAAACTATCGATATCGGCATCATTCGCATCCTTCGTTTCAGGACCAAGACTTAGCATGACGGTGGCTTTACGTTTGGGAAGATAAAAGTTAAATTCCCATGTTCGTGAGCGACCTTCGTGGTCAATATCAAGACCGCTAGTGATCAGTGTCAGCTCCGCACGTCGATCTAATGCTTTGGCAATCGGAATAACTACAAACCATGCCTGATGGGCGGTTAAAGGCCCGGAAAGTCTTGGAACGTGATTCTGCGTAATTGAAGGTTCTATCGCCCTATTTAGAAAACGGCGGAGGAATTTTATCATTTAGTTTTTTGGAACAACTTAAATACTATTTTTAGTTAGTCTCTGATAAATCGCTCCAATCAATAATGCGGAGGAATTTCATCCACTGGATTCAGAGATTTCTCCGATGCGGCGAACGATAACGCCTTAATCTTATCATTTAATAACTTACACGTTTCTTCGAGCCTATCAATCTGTAGTTGTTGGCGGGCAACGACTGAATTGAGACTTTCCAGCAGCTCGTCCTGATAAGCCGCTTTAATCTCCAGCTCGATAATTCTGTCTTCGCTCATTGTTGACCGATAACCTGTTTATAACCGAGTTTTTCAACCTTCTCGACAATCTGTTGAATTGTCAAAGTACCATAGACCACTACTTCTTTGGTTTCGAGATTAACGTTCGCATCCACAATCTGTTCGTCCTTTTTCAATGCCATTTCAATCAACAATGCACAGGCAGGGCAACTCATCCCCTCGACAAGCAATTTTATTTCGTGGGGTGTTCCCGGCAATTGTTTCTTATCGATGCAGGCCGCCTTTTTGGCCACATTAGCCAAAATAGCGTCCATCGCTGTCAGTAAACTCGCTTTCGGCAGATTGGACGAGTCGAATTTGATATCGATTTCACCCGTTTTAACGGTAATCAAAAGCTCCTTGATTTCGGGTCTTTTATTCAACAAAACCTGAAAAATATAAGCTCTCTCGGGTTCTCCTTTCAAGACCGGTGTACGGGCTTTGATCCTATCTTCCCAGGCTTTGATAAGCTTGAAACTCTTATACTCAATTGATTGACTGGACATACTGTTATATTTACCTACCCGAAACAATATAGGCAAGCAATACAAATAAAACCAGTTATGTTATCAAATCCCTAAACATACGACAAAAGCGTCGATCACTGATTTGTCGACAATACAATTAACATCCGAATAAACTCCATCAGATCATCGCCGAAAATATCATTATGTCCATCCATCAGCTCTTGACTGACTTCAATATTCAAATAAGGGTTAAAAGGTGCGGTTTTTTGTAAATGCACCAACTCCGTATTACCGAAACGTAACGGCGCCCCCTCATCGCTCTGTCGTTGCCACAGCGAAATCAATCTTTCTGTCACAAACGAGGCGTCATAAGGTTCGGTTGCTTTGATCAATTGATGTGTGATTAATGGAGGAAAATGACCGATCGTATTACGGTCGGCTTCCCCCTCATCCATGATTAATTTGCGCTGTCCCTTGCATTCTTCCCGTTCGATGACATTGTGTGTTTCTGCAAAAGTCGAAAAAACTCTACCGATCCAAAAAGCGTATTTGGTGGCGTAGTCGGTTTCAGAAGTCAAAATTGCCAATCGGGGACGTTTGGAAAAAGGATAACTACAGCGGGATTGAGACAAATCATACAACGGTGCAAATTTAATCGCTTCAATTGCCGGATTCAGCAGAACCACCAAATCACCGAAACCCTCTACCGGCCCTTCAAAACTCTTACCGATTTCGCTATTGATAAACCGGCTGGCTAGAATTTGAGCGGCAGCATTATAAACAACCGCACCACCGAAACTATGTCCAAACACCACCAGTCGGCTTTTGGCATCGGGCTGTTGGGCATTTTTGACATGACTGACCTGTTCCAATTTCAGTAACAGCTCGCTAATACCCATCAGACCGACATTTTCTGCGGTATTCTTACGATCCCAGAAAGTCAAATAGCGAAGTGCAGGAAAGTCGATCGACTCGCCCTGCCAACCGACATAAATGCCGACTACTTTCCGTGGCAACCGGCCCTGGTCCTGGCTCAATCGTTGCTCGATTTGGCTTAGTCGTGCGAGATTCTTTTTGAATCCGGCGATGTTGCTGTCGTTGGGTTTCGCGTTATGGTGCCACCCGTGAACGAACACATTGATCAGCAAATTATTGGATGACGCTATCTCATATAAATAATCCAATACCGCATACATCTGCCGGCGATCCCTCAACTGCCCCTGATCGTCAACTTCGACAAAACTCAGTAGAAACGCCTGATCCGTCCCGCTTCGATGCATTTGAATGGCATTCAAATCGCAAGAATTTTCATCTGCGACGATACAACTTTGGTAAGCGCTGCGATAAATGGCATTAGGCGCACAGCCGGTCGTTATAAAAAATATCAGCAACAGCAGCGAAAGGGACGATTGATTAATGACAGACATCTTAAAATCTCCTTCTAGCATTTCCTCTATTTACGACAACGCCGAAAACCAATGAAATACCGTTAACCACACGGCTTACCGCCCTAACAAAAACGGCATATCGCATAATCAACCGAAAACTCCAAAGGGGTTTCGACTGATCGATCAAGCGACAGTCTTGGCGACTTTTTCCGCAACTGCAATTGCCTGAGCGGCCCGATAGATAACCTTGGCAACACTTTCCAGTTTTTTCTTTTCTTTCTTGATGTCTTCGACAATTCCTTCAAGCGCCGCTTTCGAATCGGCCAGTTGCTCATTCGCCTGCTCCGCCCTGAGATCATCAATTTTGCGCCATAGTTTGGTTAATGCCATGATTTGATTATTGATTGCAGCCCTATCGATGGCATCCACCGTTTGTTCGCGGATCGACCCCAAATCGAGTATCAGCGTCGATAATAAATCCAATATTTGTTCTGTGGTAAACATTTCATTAACTCCCATTTACGTTTTAACGTTTCTTCAGATTGATACTTTCCTACTTATTCATCGACAGTGCTTTCGTCTATCGCAATCCAATTCAACGAATGCTATCGAGGTTCCGGTAAAGTTTTCGCGCATCATCGGCAAATTCGCTCAATGCTTTGGCATCGGACTGCAAATCGGTATCGCGGATTGCTTTATGCGCACTGAGACAGCTATTGGCGGTTTTCTTAAGTTGAGTCAGAAACTGGCGGGTGGATCTCTCTGCCAGCTTTTCCTGAAGTTCGTCTTCAACCAGTTGTCCGGCGGCCATGGCGGCAAATGACTTTTGCGACGCCGATAAATTCCCTGATTGATAATCTTTTTTAAACGCGTTAAACCATTTTTCTCGGTTTACATTCGCGTTTAATCGGGTAATTGCAAATCTTGACTGTTGCCGTTCGATATCGCCAATCATGGTTTTTACGATGACCTCAACATAGGGATCGGCCGCTTTTACCTTGTCGTGAATAATTTCCTGCGTTTTGACTCGTGTATAAAGCGAGGCCAACTGTGTGATGGCTTCAGCCAATGCAGATTCGTCAGGACTGGCGTTACGATCGAGTTCGCTTGCCAATCCACTCAGATTACCACTGAGCTTTTCCGCCGACTTAGCCACGGCCTCATCGTTATCGAAAAATGCGATTGATTTCAAACCGTCGGCATAATTCGCTAATGCGGCTACTGCGGCCTTATTCCTTCGGGCTTCGGCCATCAAATTTTCGCCTTTGCTGGCTTTTACCCACGCCGATTCGTTGTTATTTGCCGGTTCGGCCAAATCAACCGTCAACCCAGCCAGTTTGCGGTCGGTTTGCAATTCCGCCTGGTAAAATTCGGCCGATGCCTCGGATAACTTTTCGGCGCCGTCGGCAAATTTACCCACTGCTTCCAAATTGACGCATCCGGGTAATAAGCCGGCCAACACGATTAATACCACCTTCTTAAACTCAATCATTTTCGCCTCCATATAAAATATCGATTTTGACAGAATCGGAAAAACTGTTGATCAATTCTAGATCGTTGCCTGTGCGGCACATTTTCACGTCTCGTTATGAACACCGGTACGAATCCAATCGAAAGACTTGCTATCGCCATGACCGCAAAGGCTTCCAAATAATTCAGTGTCCGAGACAGCATCCAAAAAGTCGAACGCAAGAAATCTCGAAATCCTTACCGAATATAATACCGCTTACGCTTATAACACCCGATTTAACACAAAATACGCTATGATTAGCAATCAAAATTTTCACTACCGGACGCTCAATCCAAAATGACGACACTGTTTTTTTCCTTACGCGACGTCCCGATTGACGAAGCCGACGATGTTCGCAGCTTGCTCCACGACAACGGTATCGATTTTTACGAAACATCAGCGGGAAACTGGGGCGTTTCGCTGCCTGCGTTATGGCTTAAAAACCGTGACGATTTGCCTGCCGCCAACCGGCTATTGCAAGACTACCAACAAAAACGCTGTGCTGAACAACGCGCCATCTACGAAGAACTCAAAAAACAGGGCAAACAGAAACGTTTCCGCGACACAATAAAGGAAAAACCATTACAATTTCTGTTTTATTCTGCTTTTATCGTTTTTATTCTGTATATCTCGTTAAAACTGTTGCTGGAATTAGGGCTTTAACAACAACCACCGCCGCCGTAGAGTTTTCAGCAAATTATTAATGATGCGGCAGCTCGCAACCATCAAGATAAAAATATAAGGAATCCGGCAACGGGACCAAATCAATGGTCAATGAAGTAGCCGACTCGAACTCGGTGACTGCGTCAGCAACCGAAGCGTCAAATAGCCACTTTAATTGCTCAGCTAACTTTTTTTGGACATCTTCATCGTCCAGTGCAAACGGGTCATCGGAAAATTCCAGCTCGTTCACTGCTTGCTGTAGCGCCAACATAGCGAACTCTTCGATCACTTGTTCGAATTCCGCAAAAACTTTTTCCCCCTTCGTTTTTTTGACCCTCTCGATATCGTTGGGATCGGCGTATAACATAAACATACCGACAGCCCCTTTATTCTCGTCCTGGCAAGCGCCCCCTTCCAGAATTCTGACCAATTTTAAGGTTTTGCCGTCTTTTTTCCGATAAAGATCCGGCGCCGGCAAGGCCACACTGAACGACTCCTCGTCGCCGGTTTCATCGGCGACCGCCGGCTCGACAGCAACTGGCCGTTGCGCGGTCGAGGTTGAACATGCCGGTAATAGTAACAATAACGCGAGAGAAATAATCGTTAATAAAATTTTCATAAGCTTCGACTGACTATGGATTTTCTTGCATTGTAACCAAAATCGGCTCAGACTTTATAGTACTCAATGGCAACGCTTGATGATAAAGAAACAACCTAAGTTGATTTCGCAAAGATAGGCAATCTCACACATTTATGATTCGCTGAGGACCGCATTTCTTTGCAATGGAAACACGATTGCCATTTAATTTATTGAGGTGAAATAACTTAGGCACATCAATCGAATTAAGTTAAACGCCTTTTCATTACAAGTACCAAACAAGGAGGAAAAGATGACCATCGACAACAATCAATTGGCCGAAAAAGTGGTAACGGCTTTTAAAAACTTGCTAACTGACGAGGCCAGAACTCAGATTTCCGAAAAAGAATTCCACGAACTGAATCTGATTGTCAGAGAAGCGTTGTCACAACAGCTATCGCAGGCGGCATCCATAGTCGACGAAGTCGCCAAACAGCTTAAAAGCATGACCGACCATCAGGATATCGGTTTGTAAACATTTTATCGATGCAGGGTCATTGATCACTCTGCATCGATTTTCGTCCTACCCTGTAAACTCTCCACCATTAGTTCTCGCATTCGGTATTTTTGCATCTTTCCGGTCACCGTCATCGGAAAACTTTCAACAAAACGGATATAACGTGGAATTTTAAAATGGCTCAGTCCGTTTTCGCAAAACCCCCTGATCTCGGTCTCGCTACATTGTTGCCCATCGTGCACGCGTATCCAGGCCACAACCTCTTCTCCGTAATAATCGTCGGGTACGCCGAATACTGCGACAGCCGACACTTTCGGATAGGTATAAAGAAAATCTTCGATCTCCCGCGGGTAAATATTTTCGCCGCCGCGTATGATCATTTCTTTCAAACGACCAGTAATACTCAGATAACCGTCTTTATCCATCACTCCGATATCGCCTGAATGCAGCCATCCCTGTGAATCGATGGCTTGTTGTGTCGCTTCCTCGTTACCGAAGTAGCCCCGCATCAGATGATAGCCGCGAAAACAAACTTCGCCGTTTTCACCGAGCGCTACAGTCTCTCCGGTGATCATGTCGATAATCTTAACTTCCTGATGCGGAAGGTTGCGGCCGACAGTCTGCGTTCGCCGATACAAACTGTCTTCAGGGGTTGTCAAATGCGTCAATGGGGACGCTTCCGTTTCTCCGTATCCAATCAGAATTTCGGGACAATGCAACTCCTCCATTACCCTTTTCATCAATTCCGGCGGACAAGACGCACCGGCCATGATCCCGGTACGCAGGGAATCGAGTTTGAAACGGTCGAAATCGGGATGCTCGAGTTCGGCGATAAACATGGTCGGCACGCCATGCAGGGCGGTACAGTGCTCTTGTTCGACGGCCCTCAAAACAGCTTCGGCATCGAAATGTTCGCAGGCGATGACCGCGCAGGCGCCTACTGAAAAACACAATAAATTGGCCAGAACCATACCGAAACAATGATAAAAAGGGACCGGTATGCAAAGCCGGTCATTTTCCGAAAAGTGCATGGCTTGTGCGGTAAACCAAGCGTTGTTCAGAATATTAT
>JBNLEI010000008.1:0-4350 GCA_050304855.1 Methylococcaceae bacterium | reverse complement strand
CGCGAGAAAGGCATCACTACCGATGGCATGAATCCCGGTGGCAATGTCAGCGCGATCGTTTACAAGAAATATTTGAACGAACAAGGGCTGCCTAAAGGCATCGGAGAAAGTCCGGAAATGTTGTTCACCAAGGCTTTCCATCAGCGTAAACTGCCGGTTTGGCAGGATATCGACGCCTGGAACAGTCTGGGCGAAGTCGATGCGACCGGTTATGTTCCGCCACCGCCGGGAGTGCCCGTGGTGATTGAGGAACCGCCCAAATCACTTAGCCAGCTCGACCAGGAAAGTGCGGCTTCGGGCGCGGTAAATGGTGGCAGCAGTGCGTTCGGTAACTTTATTATCGGCCTGTTGGTGGGGCTGGCGGCTTATTTGTTGATTATGAATCGGAACAAAATTATGGCATTGGTCTCGTCTAATAAGGGGGGGAATTGATAATGGCTAAATTATTGTCAGTCGCGGCACTGGTGATTGCAATCGCTGCCCCCGTCGTCAATGCCAAGGAATATCAAAAGCATGAAAACATGATGAGCCATGGAGACGGCCATATGATGGATATGGATGGCGCCATGGTCATGGGGCAGAACACCGATAAACTTCCAGGCGGTTGCGACAAGATCGAGGCTACCGAGGAGATTACGGTGCATGCCGGTCATAAGTATGCGGAAAAATTTCCCGGCAGGATATTCGCTTTTGATCAACAAGAGTTCAATTTTGAACCATGTACCAAGCTGACCGTGCATTTCATCAACGACGATGAAGTTCGTCATCAATGGATGATGCACGGCCTCCCCAAATACCTTTATCCGAAAGGCATGTTCCATCTGGAAGTAACCGGTCCGGGTGAAGTCTCCGGCACATTGATCCTGCCTCCCGTCGATAAAACCTACCTGGTGCATTGCGATCTTTCGCAACACATGGAAAAAGGGATGAAAGCGCAGTTGAAAGTCGGTAAGGGAAGCGGTGACTTGCCGAGTATTCCGGGTATTACGGCTAATGTGATTCAGGACGATTACAGTCAAAGCATTCCCGATCTGACGCCGATGGCTACTGCTCAGAATGCCGCGACACAGGCTGCCGGGAACGGAGCGGCAGGTAACGGTACGGCGAATGGTTCGTTTGTTTCCGGCGTCATGGTGATCGGCCTGGCGATCGGTTTTCTGTTGGCCCCATTCCTGGCGAAAAAATTCAAGGGAATGACATTCGGCGAAGCAATTGCCTATTCTTTTGAGTTGATTTCCGAAGCTATTGCCATGGTCATCAATCTGCTGGGCAAGTTGGTTAACGCGATATTGTCAAAAAAGAGCATTCAATTGCCGGATAAGTAATACTTTATCACCGGAAAGATTCCCCTGGGATGTCATGTCTCGGGGGTTTTTTTTGTTCAGGAAAAATCATGCAAAACGAATCCTTGTCGCTTCTGGGCCTGTTTGGCAGTGCATTCGTTTCTTCAACCATTGCCCCCGGTGGCTCTGAGGGGGTATTGGCCTATATGGCGACAACCGAGACTCATCCAATTAATTTGCTGGTAGCGATCGCAACGATCGGTAATACGCTCGGCGCATTGACGACCTGGTGGCTGGGTAGCTGGACCGCGAAAAAATATCCGCTCGAGAAGGTATTGGCCGCCAACAAAAGGCAATCGATCGACACGGTAAGAAAATGGGGTGGCTGGGCGCTGCTGTTTTCCTGGCTGCCGGTCGTCGGTGACGGCCTGTGCTTTGCCGCGGGCTGGTTGAAGCTGGCGGTTCCTCAAGGGGTGCTTGCGATCATTTTGGGAAAAGCCTCAAGGTATGCTGTAATTGCCTATGCCGCGTCGGAATGGATTTGAGCTAATAGCGGACGTCCAACGCAACCGAACAAGACGACAACAACATGTTAGTACTTCCCCATTTTCCAAAACCAGGGAATCAGTCGGAGCATCGCAAAAGGGATTATTTTATCGCCGTGTTTACCTTCATAACTACGGCAATGTGTCTGATCATCGATTCATTTGCGCCGCAAATGCTGCAATATGTACTCGGCCTATTCGGTTGGGCATTTTTGCTTGCTTTCCTTTGGGGCGAATGTAAATACGTCAGATTGCAAGTGCTGGTAGCCGTGGCTTTTGCCACGGTAGGCGAGAATTTCGCCTCGCTATATATGAAAGGTTACATTTACCGATTCGAAAATTTGCCGTTTTATGTGCCGGCCGGACATGGTTTGGTTTATTTAACGGCCGTGGCCCTGGGGCGCTCCGGTCTGTTTCAACGTTATGCAAGACAAATTGCCGCTTTCGTTGTCGTTTTGTGCGGCGCATGGGCTTTTTGGGGCATTAGCGATCTGGCCGAACGAAAAGACGAAGTCGGTGCGCTGCTGTATGTGGTTTTTCTCTTATATCTGTTTAAAGGTCGTTCGCCGATGGTGTATTTAGCGGCCTTTTTTATTACCAGCTGGTTGGAACTGGTCGGCACCACTGCAGGAACCTGGGCCTGGGCCGAAATCGATCCGGCTTCTGGCTTGACGCAAGGCAATCCTCCCAGCGGTGTTGCCGCTTGGTATTGCCTTGTCGATGCGGTCGCTTTGAATGGTTCGGCGTTGTTGTTTAAGCTATTTGACGGTTTGAAATGGCAAAAAAATGATAAAGCCGTGAAAGTGAATATCCATGATTGACACAACGTATTCCGTGGCCTGCGCTAGCATTTTGGAAATTACGGTAAATCAATCTTTCGAGATTCTGGGAAATGGAAAACAAGGTAATCGGTGACGCCGTCGATTTCTCCGGAATCCGGCGCGTCTTGGTAGTGAAACTACAGCATTTAGGCGATGTGCTTCTGACGACGCCGACCTTCAGCGTGCTAAAGCAGCAATATCCCCATCTTGAAATCGATGTCCTGGTTTATCGGGAAACAGCAGTGATGTTGAAAGGTAATCCCGATATCGATACGATCCACACTATCGACCGGTCGTGGAAAAAACAAGGTGTATTTTTTCAGTTACGGCAAGAACTTGAGCTTCTTGGACAACTGAGAAAACGTCGTTACGAGTTAATCATCAATTTAACGGACCGTTGGCGAGGCGCCGGATTGACGCGATTGTTAAAACCCCGTTACTCGGTTTCCCAGCCTTACCCGCATAGACGCGGTAAAGCATGGAGGAGAAGTTTTACCCATATTTATCGTGTGCCGCAGCAAAATCGACATACTGTTGAAAACAATCTGGATGCGTTGAGGCGATTAGGTGTGTCGGTTAGGCAATATCGTCAAGCATTAACCTTTGTGGCGGCTAAGGAGGCCGTTGATAAGGTAAACCGGATGATTGGGTCGGAATGGTCCTCGGGAAAAAAAATTATCGTCATCCATCCGACATCCAGATGGATGTTTAAAGCCTGGCATGTCGATGGGTTCGCCAGGGTGATCGATGGCTTATACGAATCGGGCCATTGCCCGGTATTGATCTCGGGTCCCACGGATTCCGAACTAGACTATGCCGCTTCGATCAAGCACAGGGCGAATGCGCCGTTTATTGACTTGTCAGGCCAGTTGAGTTTGGAAGAGTGTGGGGCGCTGATTGAAAAGGCAGACTGCTTTTTGGGGCTGGATTCGGTAGCAATGCATATTGCTGCCGCGATGAATACGCCTAGCGTCGTTTTATTCGGCCCTACCAAGGAGAAGATTTGGGGGCCATGGCTGGTCAGGCACGAAATCATAACGGAAAAGACGGCTTGTCGACCATGCGATCTGAAAGGGTGCGGGGACGGAATGGTTAGCGAATGTATCCGGGCTATTAGACCGCAAGTGGTCATTCAGGCAGTTCAGGAGTTGACGGCCGGTAACCCGCCATAAATTGCAAATGTTGAGAGTCGTCTGGATTAATAAAAGCAAATGGCTAAAACCAGGTCCCATCGTATATATGGGGCTTCTTAACGCGATGGCCTTTGCCCAGCTAAAAATTACAACCGACTATTTTGTCGATTCTGGGGATGAATCAGATACGACGCAAGATCTCACAGATTATTATGGCGTAGAGCCGTCACCATTTTTAACAATTCATCGGATCGATGAACCCAAGCGGGGAAAGCGAAATGTTTATCGGCAAGCGCTTTCCACGATTGAGGGTTATCTTAAGAACGGAGACCAGGTACTGGCGTTGACGAGAGAATTGGGTGCGCTAGACCGACTTTTGGGGATCAGAAAAGAATACCAGCAGCTTAAAGTAGTTTACGAATCACATGATTATTATTTGACCCGCGCACATTTGCCCCAGCAGAAGCTAAGTGCAATTCGCAGACAATGGTCTGAACGGTTGCTGATTCCAAAAGCCGATGCTTTGATTTGTCTTACCGAATATCAGCGCGCATTGTATCAGCAGTAT
>JBNLEI010000007.1:0-3502 GCA_050304855.1 Methylococcaceae bacterium | reverse complement strand
CCGTTGTGGTATTCCATCTTATGAAACCGATTGTTGAAATATTTTCTCAAGGCGAGGAGATCGTTAGCGGCCAAGTGGTCGACAGCAATGCCGCATGGTTATCGCAACGCCTTTTAACGATGGGCTTCGCTGTCAAACGTCATACCGCAGTAGGCGATAATCTGGAAGATCTGAAAGCCTTATTAAACGAAATATCCGGTCGAGCCGATTGTTGCATTTGCACCGGCGGCCTCGGCCCTACCATTGACGACTTAACCGCCCAGGCCGTCGCCGAAGCTTTCGAAAGACCGTTACAACTCGACAATGATGCGTTATCGCAAATTCAAGGGTATTTTGATCGCCGCGACCGACCTATGGTCGACGCCAATCGTAAACAAGCCTATTTGCCGAAAAGTTCGGAACGGATCGACAATCATTGGGGAACCGCCCCGGGTTTTTCTTTATTGGAACACCGTTGCCGATTTTTTTTCTTGCCGGGCGTGCCTTTCGAGATGAAGCAATTATTCGACGCCGGCGTTAAACCAGAACTGTTAAAATACTTCAGTTTACAGCCTGACTGTCTCGTTACCTTGCGCAGTATCGGTATCGGAGAATCGGATATTCAGCAAAAACTGGTCGATATCCCGTTGCCGGACAATGTTTCATTAAGTTTTAGAACCGGCTCCGACGAAATTCAAACCAAATTGTTATTTCCGGCCGATTGCAAACAACAACACAAGACGTCTCTGGTCAAACAGTTTAGGGAAAGGCTAGGGAATTACGTTTTCGCGGTCGACGGATTAGACCGAAAACAGGGTGGTTTGGTCGATATCATTAACGAATTGATGCAACAAAAAAACTACCGTCTGGCTTTGCTGGAAACCGCCAGCCAGGGTTTGATGGCTGCAAAATGTGTCGGGCGTGAATGGCTGTTGAGTTCCGAGTATCGACGTATATCGGGCGATATTGTTGAAACCCCGTCATCAACTTGGTCGACAAAAGGACTTGAACAAAGGGCAATCGAGTATGCTGAACGGATGCGAGAATCGCAAGGTGTCGATTTAGCCCTGGTACAACTATATCAAGGCGATACGAACCAATTTACCGATAAGGATCAGCGTATATTACTCCACAATGTGCTGCTGACCCCCGACGGGATACACCGGTCGCAGCATCAAGTCGCCGGTGCAATACAACGCAAACAAAACCAGGCTGCCATGTTGGCTCTGGATCTACTTAGACGCTATTTACAAAACGAATGCCTTTAATACGCTTAAACGATGTCAGCATGGCATACGGCACTCATGCCTTGCTCGACCACGCCGATTTTCAGTTGGATGCCGGAGAGCGGGTCGGTTTGCTCGGACGTAACGGGGAAGGTAAGTCCACGTTAATGAAAATTATTGCCGGCCATATTCATGCTGATCAAGGCGAAGTCTGGCGAGAGCCAGAGTTAAAAATTGCCTGGCTGGAACAAGCTCCTGAACTGAACGAAGACGAAAGTATTTACGACGCTGTAGCCGGCGGACTTGGTAAACTCGGCAAATTGATTGTCGAATATCATGAACTGCTGACGCACATGGATGGCAGTGAGCAGTCTTTGAAAGCCTTAGGAGACATGCAGCACAAATTAGAAACCGATAACGGCTGGCACTTTCAACAGCGGGTCGAAACCACACTCAGTAAATTGGAGCTACCGGCCAACGTTAAAATCGGCAGCCTTTCCGGCGGATGGAGAAGGCGGGTGGCACTCGCCCGAGCATTGGTAATCGAACCTGACGTGTTACTTTTGGATGAGCCGACCAACCATTTGGATTTCGAAAGCATTACTTGGCTGGAAGAACAGGTGCTTGCGTTTCAGGGCGCCGTGTTATTTGTCACACACGATCGCAGTTTTTTACAAAAGCTGGCGACTCGGATTATTGACCTCGACCGGGGGCAACTGGTTTCCTGGCCGGGAAACTACGACGATTATTTACGCCGGAAAGCAGCGACCCTGGAAGCGGAAGCCAATCAAAATGCTGAGTTCGATAAAAAACTGGCGAAAGAAGAAGTCTGGATCAGACAAGGTATAAAGGCCCGTCGTACTCGAAACGAAGGAAGAGTCAGGGCGTTGAAAAAATTGCGGGCCGAAAGAGCTGAGCGCCGCAGTCAACAAGGGTCGGCCCGTTTAAATTTAAGCAAAGGTGAAGCGTCCGGCAAGAAAGTCATCGAAGCAATCGATGTCAGCTTTCGTTATCAGGATAAAGTCATCATTAATAACTTTTCCGCTTTGATCGAACGTGGCGACAAAATAGGTTTATTGGGACCGAACGGAGCCGGCAAATCGACTCTTTTGAAGTTGTTGTTGAAACAGTTGGAGCCTTCGTCCGGTAGCATTGAACTGGGAACCAAATTACAGGTGGCGTATTTCGACCAATTACGTGAACAATTGGACCCGGAAGTTTCGGTTGTCGATAGCGTTGCGGATGGCAGCGAGTTCCTGGAAATCGACGGCAGTAAGCGCCATGTGATGTCATATTTGAGCGATTTTTTATTTGCTCCGGCCAGAGCTCGATCACCGGTGAAAAGTTTGTCCGGCGGTGAAAAAAACCGCCTGCTGTTGGCCCGATTATTCACCAAACCGGCCAATTTGATCATCATGGACGAACCGACCAACGATCTCGATCTGGAAACATTGGAAATTCTTGAAGAAAAACTCGTCGCTTACGAAGGAACGTTGTTGCTCGTCAGTCACGACAGAACTTTTCTCGATAACGTGGTTACCAGCGTGTTTGTATTTGAAGGCGACGGCATTGTCAATGAATACATTGGCGGTTATACGGACTGGTTCCGTGTTGCCGAACAGCAGAAAAAACAAGACGCCGCCCAACGCGCAGAAACTGAAAAAAAGAATGCTAAAAAAGAAAAGCCTAAAAGCGAACAACCCAAGAAACTAAGTTATAAACAGCAAAAAGAATTTGAAGAATTACCTGATCTCATCGACAGGTTGGAAACCAAACAGAAAGTGATAGATGCCCAAATTAACGATCCCGATTTCTACAAACAGGAACAATCGGCCGTCAACGATAAACTGGCCGAGTTGGAAAAAGTAAACCAGGACCTCGAACAGGCATACCAACGCTGGGATGAATTGGATGCGCTCCAGGGATAAATAGAGTTGCAATATCTCCCGGAATCCATTAATCTATGTGGCTTTTCAGCACTCGCTGAAAGTTCAAATTGTACGGAGAGATGGCCGAGTGGTCGAAGGCGCACGCCTGGAAAGTGTGTATACGGCAACGTATCGAGGGTTCGAATCCCTCTCTCTCCGCCACTTAAAGTTCCAAAGAAATCCAGTAAAGTCTGAATATTCATTATATTTCAATACCTTAGTCTTAATTTAAGTCCAATTAAGTCTAATATTGTCCATTGAAATCTAAACTTGAATAGGGGTAACATTGGGGGTAACTGAGTTACCCCAATAAGGAGTTACCCCAATGGCACTGACCGATACCAAGATGAAAACCGCGAAACCCAATCC
>JBNLEI010000006.1:0-2482 GCA_050304855.1 Methylococcaceae bacterium | reverse complement strand
ATTGATTTGATTCAGTTTACTGTAACGGGTACCGGCATAGTCGCCGCCCCAAGTAGCCCAGTTAGCTGGGTTTTGTGTCAGTTTTTCAACGCCGCTGTTAGCAGTAGATACAGTTGGTGCAGCAAGTAAAGCAGCTACAGTTGAAGCAAGCAGCCAGCTTTTTACAGGCTTCTTCATATGTTTCCTCCTGGTATTCTGTTAATTAGACAGAGTACGATTTTGTGTTATTAAGACTAATATTAGTTTTAAAGCTTTTTTATTTGGATGGCTTTACTTTTACCTCATCATATGGTTAATCCGAAGCTAACGATTACGGCCATACCAGTTGCGTAAATTGAATGATTTTGCCTTAAAAGTCAACCATAAATAGTGTTTGCGTCCTGTTTATAATATAGGTAAAACAAAGTGCCGATTGAGGTAAGGTTTGTTAAGTCTCTGATATTTCAATAATCCGATATGGCTGAAAAGAAAGCCGATGCGGATGCCTTACGTATCGGATGTTTTTTTTCAAAACCCGGAGTCCGGGACGGCGGTGTTGATTGGGCTAGCAACTGCCACCAGTTTCTTCTTATTTTACCGAAACGACCGGGAATTATCAGGATACGAATCGCTCACTAAAAATTCGCTCCTCAGGAATATCGTTTTGCAAGGCGATAGCATTGGCCGCTTCGACTAATTGCGGCGGGCCGCATACATAAATATCGGGCAAAGTTTCACAGCTTTGCAAATAGTTCTGCAATGCTTCGGCAGGTGTCCCGACATAACCTTGCCAGTTTTGTTCGGGTTTCCAGACGCAGATTTCCAGGCTTAAATCGGGAATGCTCTGTTGTATTTCGGTTAGCTCATTTTGACAGAAGATTTCCGCTTCGATATTGACGCCGAAGAACAACCGGGTGGAATGGTTTTCGCCCCATTCCGCCATCCGTTTTAAAATGGAAATAAAAGGGGCGACTCCTGTTCCGCCCGCTACGAAACAACGGGGATTCAAATTTTGGGACTGAATTCCGAAAGCGCCGGATGGCCCAGATACCATAAGCTTCTGACCGCAGCTTGCGTGTTGCAAAAATTCGGAGAACTGGCCATTAGGTTGAAGGCGTATTAAAAACTCCAAGCGCCCCTCCCAGTTAGGGGTGTTGGCCAGTGAGTAGGCTCGTTTTATATTCCGGTCCGGAATTTCCAATTCGGCGTATTGTCCGGGCTCGAACTCGAATGCGAGCCCCGTCTCCGGATTGTCGTCCAACTGCAAAACCAACTGTACCGTTCTTTCGGCAATTTTTTCCAGTGCAATGATTTGTGCTTCCCGAGGTGGATTTTGTTGCAACCGGACCCGACTGGCTTCATAAGGAAGCGAGATATGCAAATCGTTATCCGGATAAGTTTGGCACAATAAGATATCGCCGCGCGCGGCCGCTTCGGCGGACAATACGGCATCGCTGTGATTTCCCAGCCGATATTCGCCGGAATCGCAATGGCCGAAGCAGGCGCCGCAACTACCTTCCTTACACATTGCGGGTGGAAAGTAGCCGGCCGCTTCGGCGGCAGCCTGGAGATTTTGTTCGTCCTCGCAGGAAAACTCGAATTGTTGGTCGTCACGGGTGGATAAAGTAATCGAATGAGACATGATTCTTTCCGTAAATTTATTTAACTGATGGCGTACCGATTCAAGACGAGTCGATACGCCGGGTCGGGCAGAACTCTATTATCAAGCTGCCCGATTCATTGCAGCTGCCAAATCTTCTGAGGGATTGCCGTTGGCCTGAATAGCGAATTTGTCACTGAGAATGGCTAACAAATTCGGTGTCAAAAAAGCCGGTAATGTCGGGCCTAAGTGAATGCCGCGTATACCTAATGATAATAAGGTTAGCAGTACTGCCACCGCTTTTTGCTCGAACCAGGAAATCATCAGCGACAACGGCAGTTCGTTGACGCCGCAGTCGAATGCCTCTGCCATAGCCCCGGCGATCGTGATTGCCGAATAGGCATCATTGCATTGACCGATATCGAGCAGTCGCGGAATTCCGCCAATGGAACCGAAATCATGCTCGTGAAATCGATATTTACCACAGCCTAGCGTCATGACAACGGTATCGTCCGGAGTCATTTCGGCCAGGTCGGTGTAATAATTACGTCCCGGTGCAGCGCCGTCGCAACCGCCGATCAGAAAGAAATGCCTGATGGCGCCGTTTTTGACAGCTTCAATAACTTGATCGGCAACATTCAAGACCGCATGGCGACCGAAACCGACGGTTACCGTTCTGTCTTCGCCGTCTTCGGTAAATCCCGGCAGGGCTTTAGCCGCCTGGATGACAGGAGTGAAATCGCCGTTTCCGATGTGGCGAACGCCCGGCCAGCCCACCGGTCCCGCCGTAAAAATTCGACCTCGATAGGCGGGTGAGGGCTCTATCAGACAATTGGAGGTCATTACGATGGGGCCGGGAAAAGCCGCGAATTCCTCATGCTGGTTTTGCCAGGCGGTACCATA
>JBNLEI010000005.1:0-2476 GCA_050304855.1 Methylococcaceae bacterium | reverse complement strand
CGATATTTCCGTTATATACGTTTTGTTGAAGAAAGGTGTGTCGTTGGGCATCCGTCATACTGCCATAGCCTTGGTCGGCATAACGTTGCAACAGAATCGGATCGTCGGCATTTAAAAAATATTTGACGCCATCCGGAGTATTTGAAAACGAACCAGCTTTCAGTGTGTTCTGTAAATCGGTAATTTGTGCCGCAGCTTTTAGTGCCAGTTGTTGTCGTGCGGCGGGGGTATCATCGGGAAAGCCGGTTGTGCCTAAATTATAGAGGTCTGTATAGAATTTCTCCCTAATATCCACAACTTGTTTATTTACGAAAAGATTGTATTCCGCATGTTCGATACTATTGCCGTTATGTACGGCGGAGTAGATGCCACTTTGCTGACCGGTAGCGGCGGCTGCACCGCTATTGGGCAGGAACAAGCCGTTTTGCACATCGTTGACTTTAAACACATATGTGCCGCCGGGAGCCTTTTCCGTTTCGGCACGAAGGTCTTCGAAAAAAGCCAAGTTCAAGCGGTCTGCGGCCACCGATCCCGGAATCACATGCTGAGCTTGAACCAAATCTTTGCCGCCAAAGGTTTGCATGTTATAGCCCGCCGCTAACGGGTCGCTCGAGGTTGAAGCACCAGCAAAAGCCCGATTCAGGTTATTCCGAAACCGGGTTGAATCCACATTGACATTCACTTGCGGGGTAGACATTGATATCCTCCTTGAGGTTGAGTCAATTTACAGCGACGCGTAACGTTACGTTTAATCCAAATTAAATATTGTGCCGTTACATAAATCGTGCTAGCGATTCGTAAGCTTTGCCCACATAGGTATCACGATAGGGAGTCAGCCCCGTAATACCGGCTTGTTGCAATCGCTGTAATAAATCTTCGCTTAGATACAAAACACCATGATTCCGCCGATGACGCCAAAGCGGCAAGGCTGCAAGCTTTTCTAACAATGCAGGTGTTTGTTGTACCGTTGGTAAGTATTTTTCTTCAAAATAATCCAATGCAAACATTTTGAGCTGCTGCTCAACCGAAATATTGCCGCCCAAGTTGTCGATTTCGACAAAACGACGCACATTCATTTGGTAATAGGGCACGGTGTTGATCTGCTTCTTTTTGCGATCCCAGACAGGCACCTCATGAAATTGGTGGCCGAAATCGTCTAACGACTCGACAATTTTCTTTACTTCTTGACTGACGAGAGCGCATGCGCCGGCAACCCATATGTCGGGCAGCTGTTTTTCACCGGTGTAACGGAAAATTTCGTAGTCTTCTATATAGGCTTCCGGAAACTCAGGCGCGCGATACATTTTGCAGCGCGGCCAGGGTGGGTCTAGGGGAATTTCTTCGAACAATTTTTCGAATTCTATATAGGAGCCAGCGACGCCGGAAGGCCGATAATGACCCCGCCAACCTAGTTTGGCTTTTTCGCTAACGTTGTTGACGGTATGTAATCGATAAAAATGACTCATATTTTTCCTTTGCAAGTATTAGATTGAAAAATCTCTATTCTATCCAATCCTCTCCATACCCGCGTTCTTCAAATTCTTATCCCCTTCGCGCAGCGGTACTTGTCGTCAGCGCAAACTTGTGCGATTAGGCTCCCAAAACACAGAATTGCATTGTGAGACCCATCATAGTTTTAAAATATGACAAAACCGAGACAACGTATATTAATCGTTAGAGTTTCGCGCGTTCCTATTCGTTACGCAGCACGAAAACGTATTCGGCATTGTCACTTTCGGCACACCGCCTCCGACCAGTCCATGCATAGTCACCGCACTTCGAATTTCAGTCCTTTTGATCCCCTCGGCAACCGCTCCTTGCGCCGCGCATTTAATCTAAGCCTGAATATTTTCTAACGCCTTAAATACCTCCACTCAACTGCATTCACGCATCTCGCTCCCCCAAGAAAATCCTGTTCGTCCAGCAAAATTTCTCCGGCCAATATTGCACTTGGCGCAGCACCTTTGGTATTCATTACCCAGCGCCGGGATACGGAATAGGCAGGGATTCGTAAGTTGGTTTTCCGGCCCCACCGGTGGGTGCTATACAGTTACGGCAGCGAATATCCAGTCTTGGCTTGAAATTACTACCGAAACCGAATTTTGCGAAAAATTCGATTCCGCCCATGCCGACTACAAAGCCACTTACCTTAGTATTACCAATCGGCCGCGGGATGCATCCGACCGGGCATATATCGAGTATATGGCGCTCAGGGAATTCAAAGAAACCCAAACCGCCTATCCTCTGCTGAAACGGGCCTTCGCGCGTTTGGATGAATTTGTCGACAAATGGATTACCAACGATGCCTGGCTGGCGATGACGATCGAGAATCTGTTAAAGATGCTGCATCGTTTTCTGAACGAGGTTGCCGAGCTTAAACAGAAAGACCCGACCGATGCATTTACCATTTTTCAGGCCGCGATGGTCGCCTTGCGTCCTTATTGCGCCCTGCTGGCAAACGATAGCAAAGTGCTGG
>JBNLEI010000004.1:0-3702 GCA_050304855.1 Methylococcaceae bacterium | reverse complement strand
TTAGCGGCTCCTGCAGGCCTTAAGGCAACTATGGGACTCGACCCCGGCATACGCACCGGCGTAAAAGTGGCCGTCGTAGACCCCACCGGTAAACTGCTGGCCACTGACACGATTTACCCCCATGCGCCGAAAAACCAATGGGATCAATCCATTGCAATGCTGGCCCGACTCATTGTCCAACACCGGGTCGAACTGGTCAGCATCGGCAACGGAACCGGATCCAGAGAAACCGACCAATTAATAGTCGACCTGATGAAACGGCACAAGGAATTGAAATTTAACAAGATCATGGTTTCCGAAGCCGGTGCTTCGGTTTATTCCGCTTCCGAGTTAGCCTCGAAAGAATTTCCGGAACTCGACGTATCCTTGCGCGGTGCGGTCTCGATCGCCAGACGGCTCCAGGACCCGCTGGCCGAACTGGTTAAAATCGAACCCAAATCCATCGGCGTCGGTCAATACCAACACGACGTCAACCAAGTTCAATTGGCTAGAGGTCTGGACAGCGTCGTAGAAGACTGCGTTAACGCCGTCGGCGTCGATGTCAACACCGCCTCCGTTTCCTTACTGAAACAAGTCTCAGGCCTTAGCGTAAGTGTCAGTGAAAACATCGTTGCCTACCGCAACCAAAACGGCCCGTTCCAAAACCGCGAACAGCTCAAAAAAGTACCCCGACTTGGAGACAAAGCCTATGAACAGGCGGCAGGCTTCTTGCGAATCATGAACGGAGATAACCCGTTGGACGCCTCCGCTGTTCATCCTGAGGCCTATCCGGTCGTCAACGCCATTATTGACGATACCGGCAAATCGATTCGGGATTTAATCGGCCAAAGCGGATTCCTTCGAAGCCTCAATGCCGCCAACTATACTAACGAGACATTCGGTCTGCCGACAGTAACCGATATATTGCAAGAACTCGAGAAACCGGGACGGGATCCTCGTCCCGAATTCAAAAGTGTGCAGTTTATGGAAGGTGTCGAAAAAATATCCGATTTAAAAGAAGGCATGATGCTAGAAGGTGTCGTTACCAATGTCGCCAATTTCGGGGCTTTTATCGATATCGGCGTACATCAGGATGGTTTAGTTCATATTTCGCATTTAGCGGATACCTTCGTTAAAGATCCCCGCGACGTGGTAAAAACCGGAGATATGGTTAAAGTAAAGGTATTGGAAGTCGACATTGCCAGACAGCGAATTTCCTTGTCAATGAAAAAAAATACCGAAACAAAAGCGACAACCGCCACCAACAAAAAAACCATTAAGACATCACCGAAAGTCAAATCACAACGGCCGGTTGCACAAAACGCGATGGCCAACGCTTTTGCTCAAGCACTCAAAAAGTAAAATCTGAATGCTCTGCTATACTGTGCTTTGAAAAAGTTGGGTTGCGTACTTATCATGCCAACCCAACCTAAACTACACAGCAACAGGATAGCTCATGAAACCAATCACTCGCTCATATATTTCCATTGCCCTTTTCTGCCTGTTTTCGGCAGTTTCATCCTCTGTTTCTGCTGACGACCACGATGAGGGTTACGGTGCTACAGTGGGCCGCAAGGCGCTGAACGGCTTCGCCAATATGACGACCTCGGTACTGGAAATCCCTAAAAACATCATCAATACGACCAACCAGAGCAATGTTGCATTAGGTTTTGTTGGAGGTACTGCCAAAGGAATTTTAAATACCGTCGGCAGAATGATGAGCGGCTTGGCAGACTTTATTACCGCCCCGCTACCGACCAAACAATTCGTTCACCCGGCGTATGTCTGGGACGATTTCGATGTCGACACAACCTATGGTGAAGTATTCCGTCTGGAAGACGAAGAATAAACCGGCTTCTACCAAACCAGCTTAACAATCGATTCCTTCTATTTATAAAATTCGACCCGTAGCGAAACACAATACGGGCCGAATTTTCGTCGCCATAACTACAATGAAGTGACGTCAGATTTGTACCGATAACGCAAATTCGTATGCCTCCGGAAAATCAATCAGCGCGGCAGTCGACGTTTTTTGCATTTTCGCGAATAAGCCGTATTGCACCTGATATTTCATTTTGCCGATAGCCAAAGGCCCGATACTCCTGAACGATCCTCGGGAAAATTCGACAGGCACATTATAATCCTGCATTCCGATACCTAGAATACCGCTAGGTGGTACGGCATTGGTATCGGCCGCTATCAATAGACTATCGGCTTTATCCAACTCCTTCTCATCTAGAATTCTTACACCCGCTTTAGCTGCGCTAATAACCACTTCAGCACCTTCCAAAGCACTGGCTTTTTCTTGATGGGTTAATGCAGAAACCCACGAAACATCTACTTTATAGCGCTCGCAAAACCGCGATGCAATTTTTTGATCATCGTCGGCGGTCAACTTACAAAGACGAGTCACCGCGCCTTGCTGAGCCGCCAATACCGCGGTAGATAAACCGACCGGGCCGGTGCCGAAAACAGCCACAGTTCGTCCTTTCAGGCCACTTCCGTGGTTTTCCACCAAAGCTTTTTCCACTAAAGATACGACGCTGGCAGAAGTTGTATAGGCGCCGTTGGGATCCGCAAAAACTCCAACTTGAAAGTCGCCGACCATCGCTCTTTTGGCATGTTGAAACATGTCGGCGGCCAGATGGACGTCCTGCCCGGCAATAAAAATACCGGTATCATTGAAACGTTTGGGTGGGCGGGCGAAGATAGCGTCCTGAACCATCCTGGTTACATTTTCAGGCTGTATATTGGTAAACGGTAAAATTTGCTCAAATCCGGCATCCGCTGCGATAGTCACGTCAAACGGGCTAATGTTTCCTATAGGGGTCAGTATATAGAGAATTTTTGGTTTCATTGTTAACTTTTCCTTTGTTGGCCTTGGAGTGACGCGATGATGCAATACCGCGACTAATGACCGGCTTTTTATTATTCGGATTCATCACATCGTCTTTAAGTATAGACAGAATCCGAAAGTTAACATTGACGGAGAAAGTTTCCGCCCGCAAAGGAAAAACAATATCGGCGAACCAGACCGATAACCTGTAATAGAGGCTCCGGTTCACCTTAGATTCGAACGCAACCGATTAAAAAGCCATTTTCAGTGCACTGAAACCATTAGGTTTTTTAATCATTTCAATTTGCGTTTTTACGCGTTTTTTAACGCCCTCCACATGAGAAATAATACCAACGACCTTACCATGCGTTTTCAGGCCCTCCAGCGTAGTCATAACCAGATAAAGCGATTCGGCATCCAGATTACCGAAACCTTCGTCGAGAAAGAGTGAATCCAGAGCGTGACCGTTACTGGCGCTTTCGGCCAACGCCAGCGCTAAAGCCAAACTAACGACAAAACTTTCGCCGCCCGACAAAGTTTTCGGCAATCGACGACTATTTTTCTGTTTGGTATCCTCTATTCTCAAGGCAAAACCGTGCTCACTTTGCTCATTGCGAACATAGTAACGACCACTGATCTTCTCTAACACTTTATTGGCTTGCGACAACAGCCGATCAATCATTTCTTGTTGAACCTTGCGTCGGAACGAAACGGCATTTTCGTCGGCAATCAGACGCATATCGGCTTCGCATTCCTCCAAAATCGCTTGTTGATCGGCCAATTGCTGCCGAAGTCTCGCTGATTTTTCCTGCAAGTTTTGTTGCTTTGTCAATCGATCCTGCAACGTTTTGACTTCCATCTCGGCAATAGTCGATTTTTCTTGTAGT
>JBNLEI010000003.1:0-47885 GCA_050304855.1 Methylococcaceae bacterium | reverse complement strand
GCATCCATAAATCTCCGGTGCCATAATTCCAATGAAAGCGCTCCCCACAATTGCCTTCCCCCAACACCTTGGCTCGTCATCATTGACTGCAACACCTCGGGTTTGTATATTCCACGTTGCATACTCCTTTGAGAGAGCAATATATCGCCAACGAAATCCTTGACTGGCCCTTGCTGCATCCATTCTTTGAGTGGAACAGGAAAACCCATTTTATCCTTCCTTTCCAGCACTTTTTCCGGCAACACTGTTCGAGTAGCTTTTTTAAGGATATGCTTGGTGCGCCCTCCCTGAAATTTTAATGGAGGTGGCATAGTTGTAACGAGATCTACAATTCGAGTATCCAATAATGGTACTCGGGACTCTAGGGATGCTGCCATACTGACCCGATCTTCAATTTGCAGCAAGGCGGGAAGCAAAGTCTTCTGATCGAAATGGGTCATTTTGTTGATATACGATTGCGTATCGGGATGATTGAAGATTTTCTGAAACTCGGCAAAAAGCTCGGCCTTATCAAAACCAGCTAAAGTTTCTGGATGCAAAATCGTATTAAGACCCTGGCTACGATCGATAAGATGGAAATATCTTGCATCCATTTCTTCAAACAACCCTTTGCTCCAGAAGTTAGTGAGCAGAGGCTGATACTGCTTCAACAGTGGAAGCTGAGGAATGATCGATTCGAGAGTAACGAGATGTTTACCTTCTTCCTTGGTTTCAAATATTGCTCCCTTAATGGCCTGTTCAAGATAGCCAACCAAATAACGGGCATAGCCGCCAAAAATTTCGTCTCCACCTTGGCCACCGAGCACCACTTTGACATGTTCATGAGCCATCTTACTGACGGCAAACTGAGGAAATGATCCCGGACCGGCAAGCGGTTCATCAAGCGCATAAATCAGTTCAGGCAAAATATCGACAAAGTCCTGAGCCGTCGGAACCACTTCGTTATAGATTCCTTTCGCTCCTTTTGCCACCTCCTTTGCGTAAGCCGACTCATCATATTCCGGACCTTCGGCGAAACGCCCGTGGAACATTGGCATCGGTGCATCAAGGTGTTCGGATGCAAGGGTACAAACCAAGCTTGAATCAATGCCACCCGAAAGATAGCCGCCTAACGGTACGTCGGAACGAATTTGCAAGTGAATACTATCTTCAAGGGTCGACCTTACCCTATCGATGAAATAATCTTCCGTATGATAATGATCGATCTGATAATTTGTATCCCAATAGCAAACCGATTCAAGAACAGTGGCACCATGTCCTACAAAATAAAAACCGGGTTTTATTTTTTTGATCCCTCGAAAAAGAGTACGATCATCCAAACAAAATTGCAGCGAAAGGTACTGATTTAAAGCCGTTTCGTCGCGTAAAGGGGCAATATCCGGATGAACCAATAGTGCTTTAACTTCCGAAGCAAAAATGATCTCGTCTGCTAGCTCCGTATAATAGATGGGTTTAATGCCAAACGGGTCACGCGCGGCAATCCATCGATTGTTTTCCCGGTCGTGGAAAACAAACGCAAACATACCGTTTAGACGCTTAATGGCACCATCGCCTTCCTGCATAAGTAGCTTGAGCAGTACTTCGGTATCGGAAAAGGTTTTAAATTTATGACCCTGTTGAATCAAAGATTGACGCAATTCCAGATAGTTATAAATTTCGCCATTAAAAATCAGTGTATAGCGCCCGTCTGCTGAGTACATCGGTTGTGCGCCATAATCAAGGTCGATAATGGCAAGGCGTCTGTGCCCCATCAATGCTTGGTTCGCTATATGACAGCGTCCTTCTCCGTCAGGACCGCGATGCGCTATCCGCTGTAGCATTGTCGAAAGTACGTCCTGCCGATCATCCAATGGTCTGCCTGACGAAATTATTGCTGCTAATCCGCACATATCTTTTTAATGTTCACGAGATTCTTAACGCAAAGCTCTCGATCTATTGCTGCAAATAATAAAAATTCTCTTTTCCACAGCTGGAATTTAATGGTCCTGACGAAATTTGGATGTCCGCCCAAAATGACCATTTTGATCAAGGTCTATCATTGGTAAGACTCCAGTCGACATGTTTCTTTCTGATTGATGTTCTCCAACCTCCCCACGGCCAGTGATAAAGCAACGTCATGACAAGATAACCAAGAGTCGTAACGCTGCTCACCATTTTACTGTCGCTTTGCTTCTGATCGTATCTGAGAACAAAAGGCTCTTCGCCGAAACGGGCTCCGATTAGCTTGAGTTTGACGAGTTTCTCAAGAGTACAGGTAAATCCAAGCCCCTTGAGTTGGATGAAGTTATTACCGTAAAAGTTAATTGCTTCCTTGATTTTTTCGGCACGATAAGCTCGAAAACCGCAAGAATATTCCTTAAGTCCTTTAATCGGAAAAAATATTTTCATGAAGTAATTGGCGCAGCGACTAATAAATGCCCGGTACCCACTGACGCCCATTTGACCGCCGCCAGGGGCGAATCTTGATGCAATCACGACATCGCAATCGTCACGTACACGTTTCACTAATCTCGGGATAAATTCCGGTTCGTGGGTATCGTCACAATCCAAACGAATCACGACATCGTCTTTATTCACGATTTCAGCGGCGCGTTCGAAAAGATCTCTGGATGTCTCACCTAAGCCACGGTTTATTTTATGATGAATCACTTCGAGAGGCATTTCCCGTGACATACGGTCAAGCATTTCCCGTGTCCCATCCTTGCTGCCATCATTGCAGACAATAATACGATACGGCTCATCCATCGCTTCCAATGTTTGCCGAAGTTTCGGCATCAACCGCGGAAGAGATTCCTCTTCATTATAAGCTGGTAGCAAGATAACTATCATGAAAAGACCTTCAAACTTTGAACAATTTTATAGGCTGCATCACCATTCCCATACGGAAATGTTTCAGAAGTTTTTTGACCGGTTTTTTGGGTATCGGCGTAGGCGTCTAGAATGCGCATCGGATCGGAACCCACAACACGATTCCATCCCATGTCGACCGTCTCGACCCATTCGGTTTCCTCACGTAATGTGATACAAGGAACTCGATGAAAAAAAGCCTCTTTCTGGATACCGCCCGAATCCGTGAGGATAGTATTAGACCCCATTTCCAAGCACTGCATATCGATATAAGGGACGGGGTCGATGACTAACAATCCTTGCAGCCAAGTCAACTTATCGGATTTGGCTAGGAGTTGATGTGTGCGGGGATGCAATGGCAACACCACCGGACACTCATCGGAAATGTCGCGCATTGCGGAAAGAATGTTTTCGAGACGAGTCAAGTCATCGGTATTCTCCGCACGATGCAATGTACACAGCACATACTGCCTATCACTAAGCTCTAACTTGTCAAGAATCTTACTTTGACGAGCCAAGTTCCGATAATACAGGGTTACGTCATACATTACGTCGCCAACTTGCTCTATGGTTTGCTGACGATTTGACGTTAGATGAAATGGATAACCTTCAGCCTGAAGGTTTGTTACAGCTTTCGCGGTAGGGCAAAAGAGTAACGCCGAGATACGGTCCGTCAATATCCTGTTCACTTCTTCCGGCATCCGCATATTGAAAGAACGCAACCCTGCCTCAACATGCGCCACAGGAATGTGTAACTTTGTCGCTGCTAATGCCCCTGCAAGCGTCGAATTAGTATCGCCGTACACCAAAACCCAATCCGGCCGCTCTTCCAAGAGCACCTTCTCGACACTTTCCAGCATGCGCCCAGTCATCACACCATGGCCGCCACCGAAAATTTCCAAATTATAGTCAGGCTGGGGAATACCGAGCTCATCAAAGAAAATCTGCGACATATTCGCATCAAAATGCTGACCGGTATGGACGAGAACTTCCGAGATATCGTCAACATCCCTTTCACGAATAGCACGGGATACTGCCGCCGCCTTTATAAATTGAGGCCTTGCCCCAACAACGGTAACAACCTTCATGCAGTTGCTTTGGCGACAGCTCTGACAATCATTTCCTGCTGATCGATCGTCAAATACGGATGCATTGGCAAACTCACCACTTTACTCGCAGCAAGCTCGGCCTCTACAAAACTACCAACATCCTGCCCCAACCATGAGAATGCAGGTTGCAAATGCAGCGGTACAGGATAATGAATTGCGGTCGGAATGCCCACGGCGCTTAATTTCTGGCAGAAATCTTCCCTCCTTTCTATCTGGACCGTGTATTGGGCAAATACGCTGGTATTGTGCGTTTCGATAAAAGGTATTTTAATTTTTCTATTCGTTGCTGAAAGTAACTGCGAATAGCGATTCGCAACATCTTGGCGTTGCGTAACTTCCCAATCGAATCGTTCCAATTTGGCAAGCAACACCGCTGCCTGCACGGTATCCAATCGACCGTTGATTCCAATGCGTGGGTGATGATATCGACGATCTTGCCCATGAACCCGAATTTCACGCATGCTCTTTGCTAATTCATCATCATTTGTGAAGAGCGCGCCACCGTCGCCATAAGCTCCCAAAGGCTTGGAAGGAAAAAAACTGGTCGACCCAATAGTGCTTAAGCCACAAGACCGGCGCCCTTTATATGTCGCGCCGAAAGACTGGGCACCGTCTTCAATTACGGGTATTCCATATTTCTCGGCAATGGTATTGATTGCGTCAAAATCAGCGCATTGCCCATACAAACTCACCGGCATAATAGCCTTGGTTTTGGGGGTGATAGCCGCCTCGATCTTTGAAGGATCAATATTGTAAGTTTCAGGATCGATATCGACGAAAACCGGTTTCGCTCCCAGCAACCCTATCATTTCACCAGTAGCGATAAATGTAAAAGGCGTCGTAATAACCTCATCCCCGTGGCTGACGCCTAAAGCCAGCATTGCAATCAACAGAGTATCAGTGCCGCTGCTTCCACTAATACAATGCTTTACACCAACATAACTGGCAAGCCTCTCTTCAAGCTCGTTTACTTCGGGCCCCATTATGTACTGGCCATGTTCCAATACTTTTTCAATGCGTGCCTTGATACCATTTTCAAGCCCATGGTATTGGGATTTGAGGTCAATAAAAGGAATTGATTCAGACATTTTTACTTGTTCATCCTACACAAAGACATTCGCCGTCAACTAGCCGATAGGTTTCACCGGTTGCAGGACACTTAGCATCGCCTTCACCAATCATTGGTAGTCCCAAGCGTTCACCATGTTTACTCATCCAGCCAATCTGCTTTGCTGGCACTCCCACCATCAAGGCATAATCAGGCACATTCTGATTGATAACTGCGCCGGCGCCGACAAAAGCATATTCACCAATTGTTACTCCGCAAACGATAGTACAATTCGCTCCTAACGTTGCGCCTTTCTTAACTAAAGTATTTCTGTATTCATCCTTACGCGGAACTGCAGATCGAGGATTATAGACATTTGTGAACACCATGCTTGGACCACAAAAGACATCATCCTCGAGAATAACATTGTCGTAAACGGAAACATTATTTTGAATCTTAACGTTGTCGCCAATCACGACTCTATTACCGACAAACACATTTTGGCCCAGCGAACAATCGCGCCCAATTTTAGCCCCGCCGCTGATATGAACCCAATGCCAAATTCGACTTCCTTCACCAATCTGAGCGCCTTCGTCGACTATGGCGGTTTCGTGCTTTTGATAAGTCATTAATATTCCAAAGGCAAATTGATCGTTTTGCCGTCTCTAGCCGAAAGATAAGCTGCGATAAGAATTTCCAAAGATTTTAGACCCTCGCGGCCGTCGGTTTCCGATTCCGCTTCGCCGCGCAATACGTCTATCACGTTTTTATAATATAAAGGATGACCAAAGCCATACACTGAAGTCGTTTGGTAGTTGGCATTCTTGATATCTTCATCATATGGCTGTTCATCGTCGAACTCCCAATGTTGAATTTCATTCACTGCCAATCCTCCGACCCGCACTGTTCCCTTTTCGCCAAGAATGGTTATAGACCCTTCGTAGTTTTTTGGATAAGTCAGCATTGTAACATTCATGGAGCCTAGAGCTCCATTTCGCCAGCGTATGTTCATAATGCCGGTATCCTCAACTTCAATGTCTCTGGCTAACGTTCCGATCATTGCTTGAACACTGGAAACGGGTCCGATGAGCCAGTCGATTAAATCGACATAATGACTGGCTTGATTCATCAACGCACCACCATCGAACTCCCACGTTCCCCGCCATTTTCCCATATCGTAATAGGATTGAGGCCGCGTCCAGAATACATTGATATTAACCATAAATATTCTGCCGAATCGTTTTTCGGTAATTGCACGCTTGAGAATCTGCAGAGTTGCATTGCGTCGGTTTTGTTTGACAACAAACAACCTAACTCGAGCCTCATCGCAGGCTTTAACCATTTTCAATCCATCGTCCCAACGGGTCGCCATTGGTTTTTCAGTAATAACGTGCACCCCTGACTTGGCACACATTATTGCCTGCTCCGCATGCAGCCCACTGGGTGTGCACAATGATACGACATCAAGCTGTTGGTTCAGAAGCATCTCTTCTAAACTGGTATAGGCGGCTACTCCAGGCCATTGCTTTTTATAGAGTTCGAGCTGATTGCTATCTAGATCGCATATGGCAACCAGTTCCAAATCCATATGATGCTTTTCAATAGAACCGAAATGATTTTTTGAAATTCTGCCGCAACCTACGATTCCGATTCTTATTTTTCTATTCTGTATAATTTTAAACACTGACAATCCTAGATTGATCTTTAATATATTTTCCTTTCAACTGCTAAGCCTAGCAGGCAATCAAAAAAATACCGGAATTGACTTGCAGCTCAGAACGACTTGGCTGACTACAGATTAATGAAAAAAGTCAAAGCCTGCTAAAAAGCCGGCAATAAACTATCTTAGTGAAAATCACCGATACATATTTTGAAGTCGATTTAATACAAAATCTCTAGCGGCAGAAAAATTACTTGATTTTACCAACAATCCCTTCCAATTCTTCGAGAGTGGTATAACTAATAACTAATCTGCCTCTGCCGTCCTTGCGGTGATCGATTTCGACTTTGGCGCCGACTCTTTCGCTTAATTCTTGTTGTAGCCGCAAAGTATCCGGATCTTTCTGCGGTTTTTCAGTTTTTTTCTCAGCGGCCGGTTGTAAAATCTCCTTAACCAGTTTTTCCACCGCCCTCACCGATAGACCTTGCTTGACGGCTTTATAAGCAACATCGGCCTGTTGCTTTCCTTCCAGGCTGAGCAAAGCTCTGGCATGCCCCATTTCCAACAAGCCCTTAGCCAGCAGGTTCTTGACTTCGCTGTTCAAATCCAACAAGCGTAATAAGTTGGAGACGGTCGCTCTGGATTTACCGACCGCCGACGCAATTTGCTGATGCGTAAGGCCGAATTCGTCCAATAATCGTTTTAATGCTTCCGACTCTTCCAAAGGATTTAAATCCTCGCGCTGGATGTTTTCAATCAACGCTATCGCCATGACCGACTGATCGTCGATATCTTTGACGACTACAGGCACCTCGTGTAATCCAGCCAATTGGGCTGCACGCCACCGCCGCTCGCCGGCGATGATCTCATATTGGTCGCCCGCCAGATTGCGGACAATAATGGGTTGAATAATACCTTGCGCGGCAATCGAGTCGGATAACTCCTTCAGTTTTTCGGGATCTATATCTTTACGCGGTTGATATTTCCCGCGCTGCAAAAACTCGATCGGCAATGTTTGAGCATCCTGTTGTTTTTTCTGCTCGGTCGTCGCGGATACCGGCGCCACATCGCCCAGTAAAGCATCCAAACCTCGTCCTAAACCTCTTTTTTTGACAGCCATGGCGTTCTATTTCTGTTTTTCTTTTCTGATCATTTCGCCGGCCAGAGCGATATAAGCGACCGCACCGCGCGAAGCTTTGTCGTACATAATGACCGGCACACCGTGGCTCGGAGCTTCGGCCAACCGGATGTTGCGCGGCACACAGGTTCTGAACACCTTATCGCCGAAATATTCTAATAGCTGATCGGAAACGTCTTTGGTCAGACGACTGCGATTATCGTACATCGTGCGCAAAATACCTTCCAGATACAAGCCGGGATTGACCGTTTCGCGAATGTTACGCAAAGTCGCCATCAACGCCGTCAAGCCCTCCAGCGCGTAATATTCGCACTGCATCGGTATTAAAATACTGTTGGCGGCAACCATCGCATTCAGCGTCAGCATATTTAAAGACGGAGGACAATCGATCAGAATATAGTCGTATTGGTTCTTTATTTGCAGCAAAGCATCGGCCAGACGGCGCTCGCGATGAGCCGCCGTCATCAATTGCACTTCGGCGGCAGTCAAATCGGCATTTCCGGGAATAATATCGAATCCGATTTCCTTATTGCTAATCACCGTTTCCTGAGCCGGAACTTCCTCCAATAACAATTCGCAACTGGAGTGCTCGATATCTTCTTTCACGACTCCGCAGCCCATGGCCGCATTACCTTGAGGATCCATATCGATCAACAGCACTTTGCGTTTGGCGGCGGCTAACGAAGCGGCCAGGTTAACACTGGTGGTGGTTTTTCCGACCCCGCCTTTTTGATTGGTCACCGCAATAATTTTAGCCATGCTCACCTTGCCCCTCTATTCGCACCAAGCATCGTTGCGCCGTTACTCCCGGCACGACGATCGGTATGACAGTATAGTGTTGTTTTAATTGCATCAATTCCGATTCGGGACTTTGCCCTTTCATAGCCAATAACACGGCTTTTTCCGCCATCAAATGGCTGGCAAGGTGAAGGATATTTTCCATACTGGAAAAAGCCCTCATAATGACCGTCGTAAATAATAATTCCGGCCTAAACCGTTCAACTCGGCAATGCTGTACCGTTACGTTTTTCAATTTCAATTCCAGTGCCGACTGCTGCACGAAACGGGTTTTTTTGGAATTGGAATCCAGCAAGGTAAACTGTACATCAGGCAAAAAAATAGCCAACGGAATTCCCGGCAAGCCGGCGCCCGTGCCGACATCAACCACCCTCTCGCCCTCTATATAAGGTAACACAGCCAGACTGTCCAAAATATGCAGTCGCGCCATTTCCTGTTCGTCCCGAACGGCGGTCAAATTATAAGCTTTATTCCATTTACCGATGAGCTTTATAAACGCCAGCAAACGTTCGACTTTTTCGTCATCCGCCGGCAACGCCAGTTCCAACAAACCTTGCTGAAGAATTTTCCGACAATCCTCCATCAAGCGCTTTTCTTTTTCAAGTGGACTAGCAACAGAGAAATCGCCGCGGGGGTGACGCCCGGAATACGCGACGCCTGCCCCAAAGTTTCCGGGCGCTGAAGCCGCAGTTTTTCACTGACTTCATTAGACAAACCGGAGACCCGACTGTAATCGACATCCTCCGGCAAGCGCAAATGATCATAGCGCCGAGTTCTATTGATCTCGGTCTGCTGACGATCGATATACCCGGCGTATTTGGCTTGAATCGCGACCTGTTCGGCCACTTGTTCGGGCACATTTTCATCGCCGACAAAACACAATAAGCGACCGATATCGACTTCCGGCCGGCGCAGCAAATCCATCAAACTGGCTTCTTTCTGCAGCTTTTTACCCCAATATTGCTCCGCCAACTCCGCCTCTTCAGTACCGGCTCGAACCCATTTTTTTGTCAGACTCGTTTGCAGCCGGGCTATGGCTTCTCGCTTTTCCGCAAAAATCCGCCACTGCTCGTCATCGACCAGCCCCAACTCTCGGCCTTTTTCGGTCAAACGCATATCGGCATTGTCTTCGCGCAACAACAGACGATACTCGGCTCGACTGGTAAACATCCGATAAGGTTCTTGAGTCCCGCGGGTAATCAGATCGTCAATCATCACGCCGATATAGGCCTCGTCTCGCCCGGGACACCAACTTTCCAATCCCAAGACTAAACGCGCTGCATTCAATCCGGCTATCAATCCTTGCGCAGCTGCTTCCTCATAGCCGGTGGTACCGTTGATTTGGCCGGCAAAAAACAAGGCCTCCATATGTTTGGTTTCAAGCGACGCTTTTAAATCGCGCGGATCGAAAAAATCATACTCAATAGCATAGCCGGGACGAACAATTTCGGCCTGCTCAAAACCCAGCATCGAACGTACAAAACGGTACTGCACGTCGAACGGCAAACTGGTGGAAATACCGTTAGGATAGACCTCGTTGGTATTGAGCCCTTCCGGCTCGACAAAAATTTGATGCGAATCGCGCTCGGCAAAACGCATGACCTTGTCTTCAATCGACGGGCAATAACGCGGGCCTATACCTTCGATGATTCCCGTGTACATCGGCGACCGATCCAAACCGGAACGGATAATATCA
Source organism: Methylococcaceae bacterium (assembly GCA_050304855.1). Taxonomy (GTDB): domain Bacteria; phylum Pseudomonadota; class Gammaproteobacteria; order Methylococcales; family Methylomonadaceae; genus Methylomarinum. The sequence continues at coordinate 37,589 of JBNLEI010000003.1, read as the reverse complement.
TGAGTTTCGCTATTCGTGCGGGTAATGTGACAGGGAATCTGTTGCGGATGGTCTTCCCGTTTGCCTAAAAACGAAAACACCGGCACCGGGTCATCGCCGTGCTGTATTTCCAGCTTTGCATAGTCGATGGTTCTACCGTCGATACGTGGCGGCGTCCCCGTTTTGAGGCGGTCGACCCGAAATGGCAATTCCCTGAGTCTTTCCGCCAATGCGGTCGACGCCGCATCACCGGCACGGCCGCCACTATAGTTTTCCAATCCAATATGAATTCTGCCGCCCAGAAAAGTACCTGTCGTCAAGACCACGGCTCGGCCCGTAAACTCCAGACCCATTAAGGTTTTCACACCGACCACACGGCCGGATTTAACAATCAAATCAGCCACCGTCTGTTGGAACAGCGCCAAATTCGACTGATTTTCCAGCGTCGTTCTAACCGCCTGCTTATACAAGCTACGATCGGCCTGAGCACGCGTTGCCCGAACAGCCGGACCTTTACTCGCATTAAGCATGCGAAACTGGATACCGGCCTTATCGATCGCTCTGGCCATGACACCGCCCAGAGCATCGATTTCTTTCACTAGGTGCCCTTTGCCGATTCCGCCAATCGCCGGATTACAGCTCATCTGGCCTAATGTCTCGATATTCTGGGTCAACAATAAAGTCTGCGCGCCGCAACGTGCTGCCGCCAAAGCAGCCTCGGTCCCGGCATGGCCCCCGCCGACAACGATTACATCAAAATCTTTCTGGAATTTCACAGCCGAACTATGGTCAAATAAAATGTGTATATTACTGGTTTACAGAGAAAAAATCATGAAAAAACGTAAGAAATCAAACGTCTTGCAAACGACCTGCCAGAAAAACCCGGTGGCAAAATTTGCCGGGCAATTTAACAAGGCCAGAATTTTTCGGGACAAAAGCAAATATCAACGCCAATCCAAACATAAAGGCCGGGAGCCTTTTCCCATAATGTTATCCAACACGATCGGAAAAGGCTTCTGCTGATTGCATTTGATAATCGTTATCTGTAACCTTTAATCTAAAATAGAATGGCATGAAATCATAGATAAATCATTGTCCCCTTCAGTTCTCGGCTTCCTGAGCGCAATGGATACATTTACTGGAATAAGGCATGGCCTTGAGACGCTCTTTTTTGATCGGCCGACCGCAAATCAGACAGATCCCGTAAGTCCCGCTGTCTATTCTTGAAATCGCTTGCTTCACTTTTTCAATTTCGTTACGTGTTGCGTTTCCCAGCGCATCCAATACTTGATCGTTTTCCGTTTCCACCGCCTGTTCGGAAAAGTCCTTATCCAGCGGTTTTTCAGTATGACGTACATCGTCGGTAATTTTGCTCAGTCTTTCGTCAAGCTCCTCCAGCATGTCGATCAGATCGCTTCGGACATCGTCGTATTCACTCAAAACTGTTTCCTTCCTTTTTAGTTAAAAACAAAATTAATAATGCCTGAGCTTTTAACGTTTGTCACCGCCGACGGTTCATTTTGTTGAACTATACTTGATTTCGGCATCACTGTTTTAACGACGTTTAAAAAACACAGATAAAGTGCCTTGGCTTAAGCCACGTCATCAAGATGCCCCCCCTATTGAATCTATAGATTTTTAAATAAACGGAAAAGCCGACTCTATTATGGATAGTTCAATTGACAAACTGCTTGACTCAGCCAACCGGATCATTCTCGGCAAAGAACGGCAAATCCGTTTAGCGGTTTGCTGCTTATTGTCCAAGGGACATTTACTCATCGAAGACATTCCCGGTGTCGGTAAAACCACTCTCTCGCATACCCTGGCCCGATTGTTCGGCCTGAATTATCAACGCATTCAGTTCACCAGCGACATTCTTCCGGCCGACATTATCGGCTCTTCGGTGTTCGATGCGGAAAATCATCAATTCACCTTTCACCACGGCCCGATCTTCAACCAAATGATTTTGGCCGATGAAATTAACCGCTCTACGCCGAAAGCGCAAAGTGCCTTGTTGGAAGCGATGGAAGAACATCAAGTCACCGTGGAAGGCAAAACTTATGCTCTGCCGCAACCGTTTTTCGTCATCGCCACCCAAAACCCGACCCATCAAATCGGCACATTTCCCCTGCCGGAATCGCAATTGGACCGCTTTTTAATGCGTATCGAACTGGGTTACCCCGACCACCAGGCCGAGCGCGAACTGCTGACCGGCAAACAACGTTATACCCTAATCGACTCTTTGGAGGTACATCTGCCGCCGGAACAACTCGCCCAGATGCAACAGGCCGTTGCCGAAGTTTACGCCTCTCCGGCATTGCTGGATTATCTGCAAGCCATTATCGGCTTCACTCGTCAGTCCGGTGAGTTCCACTGCGGCTTGTCGCCCAGAGCCGGCTTGGCGTTATTGACTGCAGCCAAAGCCTGGACCTTTATGGATGGGCGCAACGCGGTAATTCCGGAAGACGTTCAAGCCGTTTTAGCCGCTGTCGCCGGCCACCGTCTTCGCAGCGGCAGTGCCGATTCCGAGGCTATCGTAACGCCAATCCTCAACCAGGTGGCTATTCCTTGAACGAAACAAGGCTGAGACTCAAAGAACGCTTTCAACTCAGCCGCTTTCTACGCGGCGAAAAACCTTCGAACCGCCCGGTTACCCTGAGCCACCGGCGAATTTTTATTTTACCTACTGCCCAGGGATTGGGTTGGATCGTACTGATCATATTAATTCTACTGATCGCATTCGTTTATAACAACAACCTGGCCTATCTGCTCGCATTTCTGTTGGCTGGCATCTTTTTCATCACCATTTTGCATACCTTCAACTCGCTGGCAGGCTTAACGATCAAACCCATTCGAAGCCATAATACATTTGTCGGCAGCTCTGCCGGATTCGAATTGGCTATCGATAATCCTTCGCTACGGACACGCCCAAATTTAAAAATAAAACTGCAGACGGAGCAATACATCGTTCTAAAGGCTGTAGCACAAAAAACAGTAACGCTCTATAGCGATACCGATAAAAGAGGACCGCTCCCATGTGCAACCATCACTTTCTCGAGCACTTATCCGTTGGGCTTGTTCCGCGCATGGTCGCCTCTACGTTTTAATTTGCAGGCTTTGGTCTATCCGAAACCGGCGGCCAATAAATTGCCTTTTCCCGAAGCCGCTGGCGTAACAGGCGAGCACGGGCAGGGCAGAAAAGGCAATGAGGATTTTTATGGCATCAAAAGCTATCAAAACGGCGACCCGATAAGACAAATTCATTGGAAAGCGTTCGCCAAGGGGCAAGGCCTATACAGTAAAGAATACGCCGGTGCAGCAGCGACGGAATGCTGGCTAGATTACACGATAACACCGGGACACGGTGTCGAGGAAAGGCTCAGCCGGCTATGCCGATGGATCATCGACGCCGAGCAAGCGGGAATACCATACGGGCTAGTCATGCCGGGCACCCGAATTGAACCCTCACACGGCTTAGAACATTACAGGCAATGTTTGGAAACGTTGGCATTGTTTCAAGGATGACTGCATCATGGAAATAAACAGACCGATACTGATTTTTCTGTTGATCTCAATCGGCTTGATCAGTTTACCGCATGCCGACAATCTCCCGCTTCCGATATTCGGCTATTTTTGCCTGTTATGGTGTTGGCGGTTTGTCGGAATCTGGAAAAACAAATGGCTACCGAATACTGCGGCGCTATTGCTGCTGACGATTGTAGGCGTCGGCCTGCTATACACTCAACATCGGGGGATACTGGGGAGGGATGCCGGTACTGCGTTGTTCCTTACCGCGTTGGGCCTGAAACTTCTGGAAATCAAATCCTCCCGCGAAATTTATTTGATCAATTATCTGGCCTTTATCGTCGCCGCCTCCCTATTTCTGTTTCAGCAAAGCATTCTCATGTCTTTATACACGCTATTCGTCTGTTGCATGCTGCTCGTCACCCTGGTGGCGATTAACAGCCGACAATTTCAGACGATTGCCGCATTGAAGACAGCGGTAAGCATCATCGCTCAGGCATTACCGTTAGCCATCATCATTTTTATTTTATTTCCTCGCATCGAAGCACCGCGCTGGATGATGTTCGAGGACAAGCATCGCGCCAGAACCGGTCTAAGCGATACGCTGGAACCAGGCACTATCAGCCAGCTAGGTTTGTCGGACGAGTTGGCGTTCAGGGTAAAATTCCACGGTGAAATTCCTCCTCCCGCCCAACGTTATTGGCGCGGCCCGGTTTTTTCGCAGACCGACGGCAAACGATGGCAGGAAAGTCCGAACCGTTCATTCGAAGATGTGATGGATCGGATTCGCTTCAGCGGCAAAGCTTATCGATACACGCTGATGATGGAGCCGCAGAATCAGAAATGGGTATATGCCTTGGACATGCCTGCCGACTATGACAAAAAATTAAAACGTAACAGCTTTTACCAACTGATCACCTCCAAAGACCCGGAAGAAAGGATGGAATATCACGTCCTTTCCTATCCTCGATACAACACCGGCTATCTCACTCGAACCGAATACAACGATAACATGCAATTACCCGATCAGCCTTCAACCAGAATCAAAACTCTGGTCGAACGATTGAAGGGATTCGACGGCGAACCGGAAAAATTTATTGAGCGGCTGTTGAATCACTTCCGCACCGAAAACTTCCACTACACGTTGACACCGGATCTGATGGAAGAAAGCCCGATCGAAACTTTTCTGTTCGAAAACCGTCGTGGTTTCTGTAGCCATTATGCCACCGCCTTTGTCTATTTAATGCGGACGGCCGGAATTCCTGCCAGGGTGGTCAGCGGCTATCAGGGCGGTGAATTCAATCAAGTCGGTGGCTTTCTCGAGGTTAGACAAGCCGACGCTCATGCCTGGACCGAAGTTTGGCTGAAAGAAAAAGGCTGGATCCGCGTCGATCCGACGGCGGCGATCGCGCCCGAGCGCGTGGAGAACAGCGTGGATATCGACCGACAAATCGCAACCGGCGAAGTCAATTTTACCGCTTTCAATACCAGCGGAGCGATGAGCTGGTTGAAACGCGGCCATCAATTATGGAACAGTATCGATTACAATTGGCAACGCTGGGTCATTAACTATAACAACGCCAGTCAGTCCAAATTTCTTTCTTCGCTAGGCATCGATAATCTCAAATCGCTGGCACTCTGGTTGATCGGAGGCATAACCCTGGTATCAGCGCTTTTAGCGTGGCTGATTTTAAGAAACAAACCATCGGCAGCCGACCCTTCCCTGAAGTTATACCAACAGTTTTGCCGCAAAATAGCCCAACAAGGGGGACTAATAATTGAGATCGGAGAAGGTCCCCAACATTTCGCCCTACGCGTCAAACAAGATTTGCCGCAAGCGGCGGAACAAATCGACCGTATCACCACACTGCTTATTAAATTGCGCTATCAACCTGGTGCCGATGCCCAGGATTTGCGGGAGTTAAAACAACTGATCAGTCGCTTTAAAATCTCCAACTCTTAACCGGCTTATTTCAACAATTCCTGGGCGGAAGGAATAGCGGTTTTTTTCGGTGCTACCTGTTTTGGCTCAGCCTGTTGCTGTTCTGCCGGCTTGTCCGCCACTACCTCTTGCTTACGTTTGGTCCCTTCGCCGAACAAAGTCATTCCGATCATAAATAACACCGACGCTATCAGTATTATAGGCATTCTCCCCGGTTTATCTATCCACACTAACAACCATTTTGGATTGATCAGTCCGATAATCAAAATCAGAACCGAGACGAGAAGTATATTAATACCCGCTGTAATCATGCCTATTAACCCGTAAACTTACATTTTAAAAAATATACATTATTATTAGTCGGATACCAGTTTGCAATACATATAACTTATTTTTGACTTTATTCGGTATGGCAACCAACGAGGAAAGACTATGACAGGCTTCGGCATATTCGTGACCGCACTATTTATTTTCGCGATATTGATGGTATTCATGAGTGTCAAATCTGTGCCCCAAGGCATGGAATTCACGGTCGAACGCTTCGGCAGATATACCGGCACCCTGACGCCCGGCCTAAATATCATCGTACCGATCGTCGACCGAATCGGCCGAAAACTGACTGTCATGGAGCAGGTACTGGACGTACCGTCTCAGGAGGTTATTACCAAGGACAATGCCATGGTCAGAGTGGATGGCGTGGTTTTTTACCAGATCATGGATTCCGCCAAAGCCGCATACGAAGTCAACAACTTAGATCATGCGATCATTAATCTGGTCATGACCAATATCCGTACCGTGATGGGGTCGATGGATCTGGACGAACTACTTTCTCGCCGCGACGACATAAACGCCCGCTTGTTAAGTGTGGTGGACGACGCCACAACGCCCTGGGGTATTAAGGTGACCCGCATCGAAATTAAGGATATCGAACCGCCTCGCGACTTGGTCGAATCGATGGCCCGGCAAATGAAAGCCGAACGGGAAAAGCGTGCAGCCATTTTAGAAGCCGAAGGCCATAAACAAGCAGAGATTCTGCGTGCCGACGGCGAAAAACAGGCTGCCATTCTCGATGCGGAAGGGCGCCGGGAAGCGGCATTTCGCGACGCAGAAGCCAGGGAACGTCTGGCCGAAGCGGAAGCCCGCGCCACCACCATGGTGTCGGAAGCGATTGCCCAGGGTGACGTGCAGGCGATCAATTACTTCGTTGCGCAAAAATACGTGGAATCCTTAAAAGACATTGCCAGCGCCGATAACAGCAAACTGATACTGATGCCGCTGGAAGCCTCCAACGTCATCGGCGCACTGGGCGGCATTACCGAATTGGCCAAGGAAGCTCTGTCCAAAAAAGGTAAAATATGACCGAGTTTGAAATCGTCTTCTGGTATTGGTGGGTATTGTCTCTGGGGCTGTTAGCTATCGAGGTTCTGGCGCCAGGCTTCTTTTTCTTGTGGATGGCGATAGCCGGCCTGATCACGGGTTCCGTCCTGTTCCTGTTCCCAAGTACCAGCCTGGAAATCCAATTGCTGATTTTTTCGGTGCTTTCTTTTGTTTCCATATTGATATGGCGACATTACTTCAGTTTACATCCACAACCGACCGACCATCCTTTATTGAATAAAAGAGGCGCCCAATACGTCGGAAGAACATTTACACTGGTTGAAGCGATTGATAACGGACAAGGAAAAATCAAGGTCGACGACAGTATCTGGAAGGTTCAGGGAGAAGACTGTCCGCACGGTACGAAAGTTAAGGTTATCGCCGTAAACGGCACTATTCTCGAAGTCGAAAAAATCACATAATCGTTCTTAAGATAAGTGTCCTTAATCTAACGCAATTAGAGGCAAAAGTGGTAAACTATTGTGCCTGAGTAAAAATATTTTACCGCTTTCACGATCGATCAAGGTAATGCTTTAAAAAATCAACCATCGGCCAGTACCATCAAATGCAACTATGCGTTTGCCCATCAGGTGTCCGGTCAAAGCAACGACTTCGTGTTGAACTCCCGTTATCGACATAGTTAAAGCTCATCGGCGAAAGTGGCAATAATCAGGCTGATTGTATTTATAAGTCAATTGATTAACCCACCTTTAAGGCCTTCTTAATCTTCCTCTTATATCTTCGAAAAGTTAACTTTTGCTCGAAATAATTAACAACAATCGGTCGATACTATTTTCCAAACCGGATTGTTGGCTACGTAACATAACCAAATAAATATTATGCGATTACTACTGGTTGAAGATGATGAAATTCTTGGCGACGGTTTGAAAGCCGGCTTGTCCATGGAGGGCTATGCCGTCGACTGGGTTACCGATGGCAAATTGGCTGATGAAGCGTTGCAAACCAATACCTATGAACTGATGGTCCTGGACCTGAATCTCCCGAGAATGAACGGCATTCACATTCTGGAAGAAATGCGTAAGCGAAAAGATTTGACACCCGTACTGGTTTTAACCGCCAAAGACACGATCAAAGACCGAGTTAAAGGCCTGGACAGCGGGGCCGATGATTTTGTCGTCAAACCGTTTGATTTAGCCGAGGTCTGCGCCCGGCTCAGAGCCCTCTATCGCCGTCATGATGTCGGCAAAATGCCGCTAATCGAACACAAAGGGGTAAAATTGGATCCTGCCTCTCACCAAGTGTATTACAATGACCAGCTTATCGAACTTTCCCAAAAAGAATTTGAAATTCTCAGTTTTCTAATGAATCATATCGGCCAGGTTTCTTCGCGCACACGTCTGGAGGAAACCTTATATGCCTGGAATTCCGAAATCGAAAGTAATACGGTGGAAGTGCACATTCATCATTTGCGTAAAAAATTGGACAGTAAATTAATTCGAACCATTCGGGGTGTTGGCTATATCATTGACGAAAACTAAGCCATTTTGTTAGCGTCATGAAGATCCGCCTGTTACCGAATTCGTTAAAAAAAAAGCTACTGTATTATCTGCTTCTGGTCACTGTCATCACCTGGGGTGCAACGGCTTTCATCAGTTATAAGGAAAGCCAGCAGGAAGTCGCCAAATTATTCAGGGCCGAGCTGGCGCAATCGGCAGGGGTTTTGCACGCCTTTGTCGAAAGCATGTTACATGAGGGATCGCTTTCGGAACATTGGGATCCTGAACATACCTCTAATCTGCTCCATACTCATAACCTAGCTTATAAATACGCCGGCAAAATCGCTTTTCAATTATGGTCGGTGGAAGACGGTCTGATCCTACGCTCGGAAAGCGCGCCAAAATTCGCCTTATCCTCATCACGAAATGGCTATAGCCACACCACAATAGACGAACATCTCTGGTACGTTTTCAGCATCGCCAACCATAACGGCGAATATATTATCCATGTCGGCCAACGTGAAGACGTACGCGAAGCCATTACCCATGATATCGCTCGACAGCTACAGCAAATTTTCCTGTTCGGACTACCGGTTCTAGGCGTCATGATATGGATTATCGTCAGTCTTACTCTGGCTCCCGTCAATCATCTGACCGAACAGCTGGCCAGGCGTGAGGCCGGCTATCTAGAACCGTTGCCACTAAACGGACTGCCCGAAGAAATTATACCGGTGGTTAAGGAATTGAACACATTGTTCGCCCAGCTTGAGCAGGCCTTTGAAAACGAGCGCAACTTCACCTCCGATGCCTCCCACGAATTGCGTACGCCTTTAGCAGGCCTTTTAACCCAAGTTCAAGTCGCCCAGAAAACCCGAGACGAGAACATGCGCAATCAGGCGCTCAACAAAGCGCAACAAGCTGTCCAGCGCATGACAAGAATGGTTCAGCAATTATTGACGCTGTCGAGAATACAAAATCAGACCGAAAATCTGACCCGATTGGGAATCAATATCAACCAGGAAATCATCAATGTCATCAGCGAAATAGAACCGCTAGCACACCGGAAAAATACCGAAATCGAATTTCAACATACCGAAACCTTAAAAATTACCGGTAACATCGAGCTGATTAATGTATTACTTAGAAACTTGATTGAAAATGCCGTGAAATATTCACCGCAAAACGGAAAAGTCAGAATCCGTTGTACTCGTGAAAAAAACGAATTATGGTTCAGTGTTGAAGACAACGGGCCGGGTATCAATGATGTGGACCGGGAGCGGCTGACTCAACGCTTTTTCCGTTGCGTCGAAACCGCCCATCACGCGGAAGGAAGTGGTTTGGGACTCTCTATTGTGAAACGTATCGCGACCATTCACGAAGCCGAGATCCATTTTTCCAGATCCAAATTGGGCGGGCTCTACGCCCTGGTCGTCTTTGCTTTACCTACCTCCAGTCCCATCAGGGTGAAATCGGATAAAGCGCCGTTATTGGCAAAAACCCAAACTTGATCAAACGGATCTTTGGTCACCATTTGAAGTTTTTTAAACGTTGCTTAAACTTTTCTTTATCTCTGAAATAGGAAATGGCCACAAACAACAGCGGCCAAATCAGCAACAAAAATATTTTGCTTAACGTGCCAAAACTCATAGTGGTACAACCTCCTCAGGACAACGACCAGTTGTTTTGTTCACTGCTGTCGTCAATTAAAGATCTCAATAGTAACCTATTTACGCGCGGATTCGATACAATAGTGCCGTTTTAAAGCCCTAATCATTACGCTTATTCATGAAAATTTCTTTTGAAATTGTTCCCCGCAACGAACAGGCTTTTGCGGAACAATACCATTTTGTCCAATCCTTAGGTTCGTCCATTCAATTGATCAATGTTCCCGACATCCAGCGCTTCGATATTCGCAGTTGGGAAACCGGAAGTCGGATAGACCGCAGTAAACACCGGTTCGTACCGCATTTCAGGGCTATCGATTTCGATCTCAAATCCGGTGAAATATTTCGTATTATCGAGCAAAACGAACTTGATAGCATTCTGTTGGTTTCGGGCGATCCTCCGGAGGGTCTGAAACGCAGCTTTCACAAAACCAACGTGCTGGATTTAATACGCGCAGTCAAGCAACAATTTTCCGACATCCGCGTCTATGCAGGATTCGATCCGCACCGCAGCGGGGTGCAAGACGAATGCAATTATACCAAGTGCAAAGCCGATGCCGGGGCAGACGGCTTTTTTTCACAGCCCTTCTACGATATTCGAATGATTGAAATTTATGCCGAACAGATGCAAGAATTTGAAACTTATATTGGCCTAAGTCCGATCACGACCGAATCGTCGATGCATTATTGGGAAGTTAAAAACAAAGTTCAGTTTCCTATCGACTTCAGACCTGATTACGAATGGAATATCGCATTTTCCAACCGAGTAATTAAAACTGCGCGGGATTTCGGCATGAACATTTACTTCATGCCGATCCGGATCGATCTGGATAAATACTTCGGCAGCATCGATTTTAACTTTGCCCGATAGCAACCCCCGTTTACAAACCAGAAAAGTGCGCTCACAGCTCTAAAAATAACAATATGCGAAGCGGATTCCAATGTGTCCTTCGCTTCGATTATCGGATCGGCAAACCCTAAAAAAACAATTCGCGCATTTTTTGACCCGGAAATTCGGCGCGCATGAATGCTTCACCCACCAGAAACGTATAAATGCCGTTATCGGTCATCAGTTTTACATCTTCAGGTGTATGAATGCCACTCTCCGTGACGATCAAGCGATCTTCCGGCATCATATCTTTTAAATCCAGCGTCGTTTGCAACGAGGTTTCGAATGTGCGCAAATTACGGTTATTGACACCGACTAATTTGGTCTCCAATTGCAATGCTCTTTGCATCTCATCCGCATCGTGTACTTCAACCAGGACATCCATACCTAATTCGCCGGCTATCTCGGACAATTCCTGCATTTGTGAATCGGCCAGTGCGGCAACGATCAAGAGGATACAATCCGCTCCTAAAGCACGGGCTTCATAAACCTGATACGGGTCAATCATGAAATCCTTGCGCAATACCGGTAATGGACAACGTTCTCTGACCATTTGCAAATAGACTTCCGACCCCTGAAAATATTCTTTATCCGTCAATACCGATAAACAGGTGGCGCCGTTCATCGCATAGTCCTGAGCGATTTCGACAGGACGGAAATCCTCGCGGATTACGCCTTGGCTGGGTGAAGCCTTTTTGACTTCGGCAATAATGGCCGGTTTCTTGGAATCCGCTTTATTTTTTAGAGCTTGGTAAAAACCGCGCGGAGATTCCACTCCCCCGGCAATTTCTTTCAGTACGGCAACCGAATTTTTAGCTTTGCGTTTTTCGACTTCATCCACTTTAGTTTCGAGGATTTTTTTCAGGATGTCGGGTGTGTCTGTCATGATTGAACCATCGCTATTAGTTTTGTATTTAAGTCGCCGCTTGATTAATCCGTTAATGGGATAGAGAAAATGCGATCAAAGCTTCCAGCTTTCGCAGTGCTGCGCCACTGGCCAACAATTCTCCGGCTTTGATTACGCCTGCCGCCAATGTGTCGCTCAGATTAGCAGCATAAATCGCCGCTCCGGCATTGAGCGCGACAATGTCACGAGCGGGACCGGACTGATTGTGAAGGACGGCTTTGACCATTGCAAGACTTGAGTCGGCGCCATCTACAGCCAGTTCGGCCAAGCTTTGCGTAGGCAGTCCGAATTGCTCCGGGGTGATCGTATAGCGCTTGACTTCGCCGTTTTTCAACTCGGCGATATGCGTCGGTGCGGCAATACTGATTTCATCCAGACCATCTTCGGCGTTGACCACTAGCACATGTTCGCTACCTAACTTTTTCAGCACCTGAGCCAACGGTTCCAACCATTCCTCAGCAAATACGCCGATCAATTGGTTCGGCGCGCCGGCGGGGTTGGACAAAGGTCCCAATAGATTGAACAAAGTTCTTACGCCCATTTCCTTGCGCGGACCGATAGCATATTTCATCGCCCCATGATGTTTCGGAGCAAACAAAAACCCGACGCCGATTTCGTCGACACACTGTCCGACCTGTTCGGCAGATAGATCGAGATTCACTCCCGCCGCCTCTAGGACATCGGCGCTCCCTGAGCTACTGGAAACCGAACGGTTGCCGTGTTTGGCGACCTGACCTCCGGCCGCCGCGACAACAAACGCACAGGTGGTGGAAATATTGAAGGTATTGGCGCCGTCACCGCCGGTACCGCAGGTATCGATAATATGTTCGCCATGTACCGACACCTTACCGGCCAGTTCGCGCATTACCGTTGCTGCCGCGGCGATTTCGTCGACCGTTTCGCCTTTACAACGCAGTGCAATCAAAAAACCGCCGATTTGGGCATCGGTCGCCCCGCCGGTCATAATGGTGCGCATCACTTGGCGCATTTCGCCGGCATTAAGACTTTGCCTGTCCAGCAACCGCTGGATCGCCTGTTGCATTGTCATCGGCTCAGCTTTCCAGAAAATTACGCAGCATGTCGTGACCGTGCTCGGTCAGAATCGATTCAGGGTGGAACTGGACACCCTCGACATCGAGCGTTTTATGACGAACGCCCATAATTTCTTCGATATTACCGGCTTCATCCTGTGTCCATGCGGTAATTTCCAGGCAGTCGGGTAGGGTGGTCTGGTCGATCACCAGCGAATGATAGCGCGTGGCGGTAAATGGGTTACTCAGCCCCTTGAATACGCCGACATCATGATGATAGACAAGCGAAGTCTTACCATGCATGATACTTTTGGCATGAACGATTTTACCGCCGAACGCATAACCGATACTTTGGTGACCCAAACAAACGCCTAGAATCGGATATTTGCCGGCAAAAGCGGTAATGGCTTCGACCGAAATACCCGCTTCCTTAGGAGTACAAGGGCCGGGAGAAATTACAATTTTATCGGGCCGCATTGCGTCGACCTGTTCCACCGTTACTTCATCGTTGCGCACAACCGTAACATCCGCGCCCAGTTCGCCTAAGTATTGCACCAGATTATAGGTAAACGAGTCGTAGTTATCGACCATGACGACTTTTACTGAAGTCATGACTTTTCTCCTTCCAACCCTGCTTCGGCCATACTGACAGCACGGAAAATCGCCCGCCCTTTATTCATGGTTTCGTCCCATTCGTTTCGCGGCACCGAGTCGTAAACAATTCCGGCGCCTGCTTGTATATGTAAGGTTTGTTCTTTGATGACGGCGGTTCTAATCGCAATCGCGGTATCCAGATTGCCCGACCAGGAAATATAACCGACCGCGCCGGAATAAACACCGCGTTTGACCGGTTCCAATTCGTCGATAATTTCCATCGCACGGATTTTCGGTGCACCGCTAACGGTTCCTGCAGGAAATGTCGCCGCTAAAACGTCGAACGCATCTTTTCCTTCCTGCAATTGACCGGTCACATTGGAAACAATGTGCATAACATGCGAATAGCGTTCGATGATCATCTTATCGGTCAATTTGACCGTTCCGATTTTCGCCACCCGACCGGTGTCGTTTCGTCCCAGATCGATCAGCATCAAATGTTCGGCTAGTTCTTTTGGATCGGCTAGCAAGTCCTGCTCCAGCGTCTGATCCTGCTCAACAGTCGCTCCACGCGGCCGTGTGCCGGCAATGGGCCTGACCGTGACGGTATCGTCCTCCAGCCTGACCAGAATTTCCGGTGACGAACCGACAATGTGAAAATCGTCGAGGTTCAGATAGTACATGTAAGGCGATGGATTCAGACAACGCAAGGCGCGATAAAGGTTTAACGGCGCTGCGGAATAGGGGATGGATAGGCGTTGCGACAGCACCACCTGCATAACGTCGCCGGCGACGATATATTCTTTCGCTCTCAACACAGCATTTTCAAAACCTTCTTGCGTAAACCCGGAAACGAAATCGGATTCGTTAACTTGTTTGGGGGCAGCATGGCTATCCGGTTTCGCTTTCAATTCCCTTAGTTTGACAATCAATTCCTCCAAGCGAGCCACAGCGTTGGCGTATGCGTCTTTTTGAGCAGGGTCCGCATGGGTTAACAACAAGACCTTGCCGGATAAATTATCGAATACCAACATTTCCTCGGATACCATCAGCAGGATATCCGGGTTACCGATTGGGTCCGGTTTGTCGGCCGATTGCAGACGTTTTTCAATATAGCCAATGGTTTCATAACCGAAATATCCGACCAAGCCACCGTTAAAGCGAGGCAAATCATGGATATCCGGGACCTTATACTGTTGTCGGAACTCTTCTATCCATTGTAAAGGCTGGGGATGTTCGAGAGTTTTCAGGACTTGGCCATCCTGCTCTAGGGTAATCCGATAACCGTTAACTTTCACTAATGTTTTGCACGGCAAACCGATGATCGAATAGCGTCCCCATTGCTCGCCACCGTGCACCGATTCGAAAAGGTAGGAATAGGGGCCGTCCGCTAACTTAAGGTAGGCGCTTAACGGCGTATCCAAATCGGCCAGCACTTCCCGTGTGATGGGAATTCGGTTGTAGCCTCGCTGGGCATAATGGTTAAATTGCTCTGGTGTCATTACGGTGATTTAAGGTTATGGGACGGGAATATCGCCGCCGAGGCTGACAGCCTAAATATCAAAATTGCCATTATAACTTTTCGTGGCGGTTAACTGAATACAGTTCAGTACGATTTACGAACGTTATACAATACCGACTCCGATTCAGTTCACGACATGCTATGAAACTCGTTTCCTTTCGTTACCAAAATAAAATCGATATCGGTGCCGTTGACGGTGACCAAATTATCTATGGCTCCGGCCACAACAATATACCGACTAACATGATCGATTTTCTGGCTTCTGGCGAAACCGCCAAAGCTGAACTTCAACAGTTAATCAACAGCGGGCACAACCGCATGCCACTGGCGGAAGTCGAATTAATGGCTCCTGTGCCCAGACCTGGGAAGTTTCTCGGCATCAGTCTCAATTATGGTGATCATATTGCCGAAACCGGCCGTGATAAACCGGAATACCCGACATTCTTTACCAAACAAAGTACTTGCGTGATCGGTCCGGGGGAGGCCATCCAACGCCCGAAAGTCTCTGAGAAAGTCGATTACGAGGGCGAACTGGCCTTCATTGTCGGCAAGCGTTGCCGCCATGTTCCACTGGAAAAAGCGGCCGAAGTCATCGCAGGCTTCACCATCGTCAACGATGTCTCAGTCAGAGACTGGCAAATCCGTTCGCCAACCTGGATGCTGGGAAAATCTTTCGATACCCATGGCCCTATGGGACCCTGGCTGGTTACCGCTGACGAAATAGGCGATCCTCACAATCTGGACTTAAAAACCTGGGTCGGCGATCAATTGCGCCAAAATGCCAACACTTGTCAGATGATTTTTAATTGTTACGAGATGATCGCCTATCTGAGCCAGGCGATGACATTGGAACCGGGCGACGTCATCGCCACCGGTACGCCCAGCGGGGTCGGGGTTAAAATGAAACCGCGCGGCTATTTACTACCGGGGCAAACGGTCCGAATTGAAATCGAAAAAATCGGCACACTGGTCAATTCGGTCATCGAAGAACCGGCCGAACAAGCTTATTGATACGCTATCTCAATCCCCGCCGCCGCAACTGCTGCCGCAAGAACTGTCCGCACCACCCCCAAAGCCGCTGTCGGTATCACCACCAAAATCGCCTCCGCATCCGGAGGCGCAGCCGATATGGCTGGCGCAGTAGTTGGCGGTCGATTTCCCGCTGTCCTTGCAGTTCAACTGATAAATGAAGCCGTTTTCGATCGCCAGTTGGCTGTCGATGGCAAACAACAAAGGCAGTTGCTCCGGTGTTTTCGGATCTATTTTTTCTTTGGCGCAAGCCAGTCGCCAAGCCCTTTTAATGCCTTCCTGAGCTAAAGTTGGCGTCGTCATCGCTTCGGTCGGCGTATGATGCAAAAAACGGCCGAAGGCTTTCTGGCAAAACCGGAGATAAAAACGTGTCGATAAAATAAATTCGTGCCAAGCATCATCCACCACTTGTGAGGGCATCGCTACCATTTTGCCGTTCGCCTGATGACAAATGTAGAAATAATCCCGCAATGCATCGAAAACCAGTGTCTGTTGCGTTTCGCTAAGCTGAGGATACTTTTCTACCATTTTTTTCCTGATACCTTTATGGAAAAAATAGTCCTGTATATACCTTCGCTGTTTAGAACGTCTAAGCCCCACGGCGATGTAATACAAAACGCCGATCCCTAATAAAAACAAAACTGGAATGACTAAAGCCATAAATTGAAATTAATTAAACATAGTTCAGTTTTTATTCAGCATCTCTGCGGTAACCTGCAAGCGACTTTAAAGCAATGCTGGAAACAGCAGGAGGCCAAAATGAAAAGGTTCATTTTAATCATTAGTTTAATAGCGTTCCCACTCATCAGCCACGCGGATCCTGGCTGGTACGGTGATAACCGCGGACATCATTATTCCGGCCATTTCTGGAATAACGTAAACCGGCGCCTGGATCGCCAATCACATAGAATCCAACAAGGCGTAGAACACGGCGAATTAACCTGGCGAGAAGCCAGAAAGCTGCGACGTGAGCAATACCGAATCACCAAACGTATTGACCCTATACGCCATAAATATCGGTTAACGCATTACGACAAAAGAAGAGTCATGTCGTACTTGGATAAAGCAAGCGACAACATCCATCGTTTGAAACATAACGATCGAATCGCCCACCGCGACCATCGTCCGGGCCACCATGTGCCTCACCGCGGTAATCAAGTGGCATGGTCCGATGTCCAGCGCTCAATCGGCTTTTTTATTCGATACTGAGCCTTAAATCACTCGGCTGGCGATAACCTCAATCGTCGGTCGATTTTTTTTTCATGTTTTGATGCATTTGCATCATTTTTTTCCGATGAGCCATCATTTGCATATGGTGCGCTTTCATTAACTCTAATTGTTCGTCTTTTAATTGCTGCTGCTTTTTCGGATCTTTCTCGGCAAGAATTTTATTGGAATAATCATGCATCATCAGCATATGCGATTGCATAGAACGCATATGAATATCCATTTGCTCCGCGTTCATTGATCCTTGCATACCGCCCATTCCCGGCATTGCATGTTGCATGCCCGGCTTATCTTGGGCCTGGACGACACCAATAGACAACATCGAACTCGCTATAACGACGGCTACTGTAATTTTTCTCATTTTTTTCTCCGCTTTCAGTAATCGACTGACTGCCGATTCAACTTTATGGAATCATAACTCAATAATTAGCCCCACAAAACAAATTAAAGAGATTAAGCAAACCAAAATAGCCTTTAAAATAAGTCATATCCCTTATTAAACCATGCCATATCACATGATTTTTTGCATCTCGGCGTCGTAGCCTAGAACAGGCCCTTAAAAAAACCACGCATTACGGAAAACAAAACTTACATCCGCAGCAAGTTACAAGCCAATTTCGGCGGCTAATTGTCGCGCGGCGATATGCCACATTTGCAAAGCTGATTTTCCATACTAGACTTTATCTCAACTCAAGTTTTCAAATGCTCTCCCGGAAACAGAGTTTGTTATCCTTCCTCGTTGCGGCCTTTCGGGCCGCTATTTTTAGGGACAGTCATCATGCTCAGACATTATCATGACGAGACCAGGCATTCTCTCACTCGCCAGGAGCTCGGCAAGCAAACCGCCTTTCACGAGGCCGGACACGCTGCCGCCATCTATATCGGTAACAGACAAAAGCACCTGCCTCCGGTTTTTTTTGAAATCCAAATTAATAAGCCAAACGAATTAAGTGATCAATTTTCGGCTAAAGTGATCGACGGCCAGTTAATTCAGAGTCTTCCGACCGCTATCCTAGAAAACCTGTCCGAATTGTCAGAACAGGATCAACATAGTTACCAATGCGCTTACGAAGCGGATGTCGTTAATTTACTGGTCGGTCCGCTTGCCGAAGCCAAGTATGTATCACTACGCGACAACGAGATTTTCAATTTCAACCTGGTCAACACCAAAGCGCTGCTCAATTACGGTGGCCATCTAGACGTAGAAAAGGCATATAACAATCTGAAATTGTTCATGGCCGACCAAAAACAACGGGAAGAAAAAATGCAGGAGTTATTTCGGCAAGCCTATCGATTTATCGATAATCATAAAAATTGGCATTGTATTAAAAATTTGGCCGACTATATCTTGCACAGCGGACAAAGCACAATTTCCTGCGAAGAGGCCATTGCCGTATTTGACAATTGCTTAGCTTGATTCAGACGTTTATGCTATAAGCGTTTTAATTACGCTGATCACTAAACTATCGATGGAACCGGGAAAAATTTTCATAGCGGCTGGCTCCTTCCTGCTTGCCATCGGTCTGATCCTGAAATTTGCCCCCTGGTTGATCAATTGGTTCGGCAAACTGCCCGGCGATATTCACATCAAGAACGAACACAGCACAGTCTTCATTCCGATTACTTCGATGCTGGTTATCAGTCTATTATTAACCTTAATCATCAATCTGTTTTTCAAGAAATAAACGGACTTTCATTTTGCTGCCATCGACCTGAAGACGAAGGCATAAATCAACAGATTGACCAGAATCACCAATACGCCGAGCACTGTTTGAATATCCGTTGTCAAACCGACCGGATAAATCAGCGGTATCAAATAATGGTCGATAAATCCGCCACTATACCCCTCTAGATCAGCGGCTTTTCTGAATTCGTTTTCCCAGCCGGTTAAAGGGCAATACCACCCTTTGAATTCAAGCAATATCGCCCAAACGACAGCCGGGATGTGTAAAACCGCGGTCCAGCGATATTTCAATAAAAGTAGACCACCCAGCAGGACGAAAACGATAAAAGCCAGATGAATGACAATCAGAAAATCCGCAATGATTTTATACAGCATTCATCTGCTCCTGAGCGACGCATATACCCGGTGCAATCGCTATCAGTAATAAAAACAGAAAAAACCAACCGTTGAAACTTTATTGCGCGGTATTATTTGCCGATACAAAAAGAACTGAAAATCTTCCCCAGCAGATCATCCGATGTAAATTCACCGGTAATTTCCGCCAGACTGTTTTGAGCTTGGCGGAGATCTTCCGCAACCAATTCGCCTACCCGATGTTGCAATTGCCGCAATGCATTCTTGACGGAATTCTCCGCTTTCTTAAGCGCTTCGATATGCCGCCTTCTGGCAATAAAAACATCACCGGCCGCATCGTTGAAACCGACGCTTTTTTTCAAATGCTCGGTCAACAGCTCCATGCCTTGACCGGTTTTGATAGAAAGATAAATTTGTGTGCCATGCTCTGTCTCGACAATTTCCGGCTCTATCCCCAACAAATCGATTTTGTTATAGATTTTGGTGATATCGATACCGCTAGGTAATGTATGAATGACGGACTCGGATTCAGGTTCTCTGCTATCGATCAACAGTAGAATTTTATCGGCCTTTTCGATTTCGGCATGGGCACGGCGAATGCCTTCCAACTCCACGGCGTTATCGCTTTCGCGCAAGCCGGCGGTATCGATGATATGTAACGGCATACCGTCTATTTGGATCCGTTCCCGCAATACATCTCGGGTCGTCCCGGCGATATCGGTAACGATGGCCGCTTCATGGCCAGCCAAGGAATTGAGCAAACTGGATTTACCGGCGTTCGGTTTCCCGGCCAGCACGACAGTCATCCCGTCTCGAAGCAGACGACCCTGTTGAGCGGTTTTTAGAATTCCGCGTACTTTCTCCAACAAACCCGCGATTTTGTCTTCCACGACACCGTCGCTTAAAAAGTCGATTTCTTCATCAACAAAATCAATGGCGGCTTCGACATAGATCCTCAATTCCGTCAATTCGTCGACCAACTCATGAATTTGCTTGGAAAAAACGCCTTGCATGGACCGTTGCGCCGAGCGCACGGATTGTTCCGTACTGCTTTCAATCAAATCGGCGACTGCTTCGGCTTGAGCCAAATCCAGTTTGTTATTGAGGAAAGCCCGCTCGGTAAACTCGCCGGGCTTGGCCAATCTGGCGCCAAGCGACAACACCCTTCTCAACAACATATCCAACACGACGGCACCACCGTGGCCTTGCAGTTCGAGGATATCTTCGCCGGTATAGGAATGGGGTGCCGGAAAATAGATGACCAATCCTGAATCGATAACGTTGTTGTTGCCGTCAAGAAAATCAGTAAAAGCTGCGTAGCGGGGCTGTAAAGTTTTGGAAGTGAGCAGGCCGGCGATACGCTGTACCGCCGGACCGGATATACGAATGATACCGATACCGCCGTTGCCCGGCGGCGTTGCAACGGCTGCAATGGTATCATTTTCCAGGTTGTTCACCCTTATTTGGTGTCCTCTGCCTCGATCTGACGGGTAATGTACCACTGTTGAATAATCGACAGCGTATTATTACATACCCAGTAGAGCACCAAGCCGGCCGGGAAAAACAGGAAGAAAACCGTGAAGATGATCGGAAACATCTTCATCACTTTGGCCTGCAGCGGATCGATCGGAGCCGGATTCAGACTTTGCTGAATTTTCATCGTGATCCCCATCAAAATCGGCAGAATATAGAAAGGATCCTGTGCCGATAAATCCTGTATCCACCAGGCAAAATCCACCTGACGCAGTTCCACGGTTTCCACCAATACCCAGTAAAGTGAAATGAAAACCGGGATCTGGACTAGAATCGGCAAACACCCCCCCAAAGGATTGACTTTTTCCCGCTTGTACATCGCCATCATTTCGGTATTGAAACGTTGCCTGTCGTCTTTAAATTTCTCCTGCAATTCCTTCAGCTTGGGCTGAATTTTACGCATTTTGGCCATTGATTTGTAACTGGCCTGCGACAGTTTGAAAAACAGCAATTTGATACATAGCGTGACCCCCATGATGGCCAAGCCCCAGTTCTCTATAAAACCGTGAATTTCATTCAATAACCAATAAATCGGTTTAGCGATGATGGTTAACCAACTGTAGTCGACCGTGAGCTCCAACCCTTTTGCGACGGCTTCCATTTGAGGTTGAATTTTCGGGCCCGCAAACAATTGCGAAACAAATACCGTCTCGCTATTGGCTGGAACTTCCCGCGCCGGCGAATAGGAACCAATTACGTAACGCCAATCTTTCAGCTCTTTAGTGTAGAAATGGTTTTCCTGATCCGCAGGAGGAATCCACGCGGAAGCAAAATAATGCTGAATCATTGCACTCCAGCCGCCGACGGTTTTGACATTCAGGTTTTCGTCGGCCATGTCCTCCCAGTCCACTTTCTGATATTTTTCCTCTTCGGTATAGACCACGCCACCGGTATAAGTGCGGATGAAATTATTACCGTTTTTATCGGAGTACGGTTTTCTCAATAGCTGGTTATACTGCCTTCCCGACCAAACCGCTGAGGAGTTATTGATGACTTTGTGTTGCAGTTCTACGTCGTAACTACCGCGTTTAAAGGTATAGCTTTTTACAACCGTCAAGCCCTGAGGGTCGGTCCAGGTCAATGGTACAACCAGACTGTCTTCGCCATCCTTCAATTCGTAGCTGTCACGTTCCGCCGAATAAGTCGCATGGTGATCCGGCGCCGACAAACCCTCACCGGCAATCAAACCGCTTTGCGCCAAAAACAACCTTTCAGTACTGCTATCGAACAATCTGACCGGAGAGACATCGACCGCATCGGGCTTTAAACCAACCAGCTCATAGAGCTTATTGACAACAGTATTTTCCTTTTCCTTCGGATACTGAATTAAATCGAGATTACGTAAAGTTCCGCCCTGTGCATCGATTTCCAACTCAAAAACATCGGTTTTGACTCGAACTATCTTGCCTGACGCCACTGTCGTCAAGGGAACCGCCTCGGCCTGAGTTTCGACGCCGGCACTTTCGCCACCGGCTGCCGGCAAATCTTCCCCGCTACTGGAGACGTTGGGCGTGTCGGAAATTACGACTTGCGGCTTGGGGCCGTAATCAAATTGCCAAGCCTCCCAAAGCATATAACAAATCATCACGAATGCCATGATGAGTACGAATCTAAGATTATCCATTTTGATCTACCAAATTATTTGGAACAGGGTGAATGCCACCGCGGTAAAAAGGTGGCATTTTAGCAGTCGTCTGAGAGAGAGGTAAGAATCTTCGTCGGCTCCATAAAGCTGCGTCGCTTCTAAGCCATCACTGAAACGACCCGGAAGTAAAAACATTGACTCTCCAGGCCGGCGATTTATAAAGCTTTTATTATAAACCTTTGTGCGGGTTATGAGCTGGAATCGCATCGATCTACCAGTTTAAGCCAATGCCTTTCCAATGACTTTCTCAAAACAACCGGGGCCGCATCAACTGCGTCCCTTCGTGCCATTACAACAATATCAATATTGATTAATTCTTGTTGCCGTAACCGAAAGTTTTCCCTGACAGTTCTTTTGATCAAATTCCTTGTGACTGCCTTTTTTATAATTTTTTTTGCAATCGCCAAGCCCAAACGGGGATGATCGAGATCGTTCCAAATGGCCAGCAGAGTAAAATACTTATCTGTCGACCTGACCGGGTTTGCAAAGACTTTTTTGTATTCGGCCGGCTTCCGTAACCTTAGCCGAGCGGGAAAACCGTATTTTTCCGCCGACAATTAAACTTAAACTGTCAGAGAAGCGCGACCTTTCGCTCTACGAGCATTCAGCACTTTGCGGCCGCCTTTGGTCGCCATTCTGGCACGAAAACCATGAGTTCTTGCGCGTTTAATTTTGCTTGGTTGATAAGTTCTTTTCATTTGCTTACAGCCCGATTGAATTATTTGATAAAAAACGAATAAAAAAGACACCGGATAATACGGCAATTACTTCAGTCCTGTCAATTGTAATTCGCCAAACTCCGTAACTACCTTTTATAAAAGCGGTTGCAAATATTGCCAAACCTTATCCGCTATCAAAGCCTGGGCTTCGGCATTGGGATGCAGGCCGTCGCGCTGCATCAGTTCCTTCACCAGGGCCACATCCTCCAAGATAAAGGGCACATAAGTCACGTCAGCCGTTTCAGCCAATTGCGGATAGACATTATAAAACATTTCCACGTAGCGCTTCCCGTAATTGGGCGGGATACGCATGCTTAGCAATAATACTTGGCTACCTATCTGCTGTGCGCGATTAATAATCTCAGCCAAATTGGCCCGCATAATTTTTGGTGAAAGACCGCGCAAACCGTCATTAGCGCCCAATTCCAATATCAAAATCGCTGGCCGGTATTGTTCCAGCACCGTATCGATACGCGCCAAACCACCTGCAGTCGTATCTCCGCTGATGCTTTCGTTAAATACCCTATAACCGTCGCCTTGCTGATCCAATCGGTGCTGCAACAACGCCACCCAGCCTCGTTGAACTTCCATGCCATAACCGGCACTAATACTGTCTCCCAGTACAACAATTGATTTAGCCTCAATCGTGGCAGAAAATAAAAAAAACAACGCCGCCAACAAATATTTGAACATGACTGATATTTTATCCGATCAACCTATCATTAAAACCGAAAACCTGGGGAAAACCGTCACTACCGTCGACGGCCCCTTGCATATCTTGTCATCAGTCGACCTGACAATCAAACGCGGCGACAGTTTGGCAATTGTCGGCGCCTCCGGTTCCGGCAAGTCAACGCTGTTAAGCCTGTTGGCTGGTCTAGATACTCCCACTATCGGCAGCGTGCAACTGAATGGCCGTGAACTGACTGCAATGAACGAGGACGGACGCGCCGAAATCCGCAATCAATTTATCGGTTTCGTTTTTCAGTCTTTCCAATTACTGCCGGGATTGACTGCACTGGAAAATGTGATGCTGCCGCTGGAGCTGGGCGGCGATAAAGAAGCAAAAACCAAGGCCGCTGCACTATTGGACAGAGTTGGCCTGAGCCAACGATTATCACATACGCCAAAGCAACTGTCCGGCGGCGAGCAACAGCGCGTAGCCTTGGCTAGGGCCTTTGTCACCGAACCGGCAATTTTATTTGCCGATGAGCCGACCGGGAATCTCGACAGTAAAACCGGCGCAAAAATTATCGACCTACTATTTGCCCTAAACCAGGAAAAACAAACCACACTGGTATTGGTTACACATGATAACGCTTTGGCCACGCGCTGCAGGAAAACCGTTAATCTGGAAGCGGGACGATTGTTATGAATCGCTTCCAGTTAGCTCTCCGCCTCTTATGGCGGGATGCCCGCTCGGGTGAACTCACCATTCTGTTAACCGCGCTGATCATAGCAGTGACCAGTGCGACCGCCATCAGTCTGTTCGCCGACCGGCTACATCGGACGATGACCGATCAGGCTGCCGATTTTCTCGCCGCCGATTTAGTCGTCACCAGTCCATCCCCAATTCCGGACCACTGGTTAAAAAAAGCCCGGGAACTAAACCTTCAAACCGCCAGAACTGCCGAATTTTCCAGTGTTCTTATCGAAAATGAGGAAATGTTGTTGGCCGGTATCAAGGCTGTCAGCTCCGAATATCCTTTGCGGGGCTATTTAAAAACCATCACCGACGATTATGATCAGGAGAGGGTTCGACACAACGGCCCGCAACCGGGTAATGCTTGGGTCGACAAACGCATTCTTTCAGCTCTGAAACTCGAAATCGGCGACCGTTTGACGGTTGGAGAAAAACCGCTAACGATTGCACAAATCATTACCTACGAGCCCGATAAACGAGGCGACCTATACAGTTTATCGCCCAGGGTCATGATCAACGATACCGATTTAGTCGCCACCAACGTATTGCAACCCGGCAGTCATGTGCATTATTTCTTTCAATTCAGCGGCGAAGCCGAGACGCTGCTTGCCTTTAACCGCTGGGTGAAGCCGCATCTCAACCCCTCCCAGCGCTTGATGGATATCCATGAAGACCGACCGGAACTGGGTACCGCTTTGGATCGTGCCGAACGGTATTTAGGTTTATCCAGCATAGTCGTGATCGTCATTGCGGGCGTCGCCATCGCCATGACCACGCGCCGGTACAGTGAACGGCATTTCAACGCCACCGCGATCCTGCGTTGTCTGGGATGCAAACAATATGAAATCCTCTGGTTATATATTTCCCAGTTTCTGTTTCTGGGTGCCGTTGCCAGTTTGATCGCCTGCGCCTTGGGTTGGTTGGCTCAGGAAATCCTGTTCAGCCTGTTAAAAAATTTGCTACCGGCCAACGTCGCCGATCCCGGTTTTTTTGCCGTTATCTTCGGGTTTCTTACAGGATTGGCAATTTTATTCGGTTTCGCGTTACCGCCTTTATTACGACTGAAAGAAGTATCGCCCTTGAGAGTGTTACGCCGCGATCTGGAGCCCCTGCCCGCCAGCGCCTGGCTCATTTACGGTCTATCCCTGACCTTAATCAGTATCTTGACCTGGCGTTACACGGAAGACCTGAAAATGACCGCCACCATCATCGGCGGTGGCTTGCTGACAACGCTACTTCTAACCGCAGTAGTCTATGTCTTTTTGACACAACTGCGAAAAATGTTACCTCATTTAGGGATGAGTTGGCGTTTCGGATTACAGAATCTGACCCGCCATACGCGAACCACCACCAGCCAAATTCTGGCTTTCAGCATCACGCTGGTCGCTATGCTTTTAAGCCTGACGGTGCGCACGGATCTATTGAACGACTGGCAAAAACAACTGCCCGACAATGCGCCCAATCATTTTGCGCTGAATATTTTTGCCGACCGAAAAGAAGCGATGGAACGCGACCTGCAATCGCAAAATATTTCAGGTAGTCGATTTTACCCGGTAGTGCGCGGCAGACTCGTTAAAATCAACGGCGTCGCGGTGCAACAGGTCGTCTCTAAAGAGTCGGAAGGGGAACGCGCCACCCATCGCGATTTAAGTCTGACTTGGGACAGCAAACTCCCCGAAGACAATAAACTGGTCGCCGGTCATTGGTGGACTTCTGAGACGACCGGACTGGTTTCCGTTGAGGAAAAGCTGGCAAAAAGCTTAAAGGTCGGGTTACACGACAAACTGACTTTTACGATAGGCAGTCGGCAGTTGCAAGCAATCGTCAGTAGCATCAGGAAAGTGCGATGGGACACTATGAAACCCAATTTTTATATGATTTTTTCACCCGGCACCCTCGATGATTACCCAAGCACTTACATTACCAGTTTTTATTTACCCGAAGATAAAAAGAACTATCTCAACACCCTGGTTAAAAATCATCCCGGTACCACGATCCTGGAAGTCGACCTGATTTTAAAACAGTTCAAAAGCATTCTTACACAATTGACGGAGGCGGTTAACTATCTGTTGTACTTTGCGTTATTGGCCGGTTTTACAGTTTTATTCGCGGCCATCAATTCGACCCTGGACAACCGGATTTATGAAGGAGCATTAATGCGAACGCTGGGCGCCAACCGTAAGTTGTTAAGAAAATCCCATCTGCTGGAGTTTTCCTTACTAGGATTAGTATCGGCCGGATTGGCATTGATCATGTCGGAAAGTCTGTTATTGGCTTTATATCATTTCGTTATGCATATTGAATATCAACCTAAATTCTTCCATTGGATGATTACCGTGGTCAGTGGAGGATTATTTATCACCTTGGCGGGCTATTGGGGGGTACGTGAGGTGATTAAAAAGTCTCCGATGCGCATTTTTCGCGAACGCTAAAATACTATCAAAAAATTTGCTATACCTCGTCGGCTCTGTCGAAACATACTCCAGCGTTATCTCGATAGCGCGTTATGAACAAGCGCGCCACTATTTTTGCGAAAGCTTGTTTTGGACATCCAAGCCCAATCAAGCGGCAAAAATTACGTGGCAACTATTGCCTTCGGCGACCCCAATTCGTCCTGCGTCCGTGGCACTACGCCACAACATCGTAAACTCGTTGCTGGCTCCGTATCACTCCCACAAATGACTTGACGCCATGTCGGGATGCCTTTTATTTTGTTTCCACCTACGCTAACGCTCCGATTTCGACAAAACAATCGGCCCTACGGCTATCGGGGACTAAAAATCTTCACTTCGCTGTCGCTCCGCTTCCAAGATTTTCAGCTCCAGCAACTATTCATTATCTATTCACTCTAAATGACCTATCCTTAAGATGATTGTTCGAAGCAGAGTTAAACAATGAAAAAATTAATCACTATTCATATTCTAATCGCCGGTTTGACATTAGCCGGCTGTGCCTCACAAACCGGATGGACGCCGACGATAGATCCCTACGGCGATCCGAATGCATATCGGCTGCAACAAGATATGGCCGAATGCCAACAGTTGGCTCGTCAAGCTTCCGGCGGACTGGCTACCGAGACGGCCAAAGGAGCCGCCGTAGGCGGTCTGATCGGTGCGGCATCGGGTGCGGCCTTGGGCGCCATTTCCGGCGATGCAGGGACCGGAGCAGCTTATGGTGCTGCGATCGGCGGTATAGGCGGCGGCACCAAACAAGGATTTCAGTCAGAAGACCAGTACAAACGAGCTTACATCAATTGTATGCGGCACCGAGGACATTACGTTGTGGATTAACTGACAAACAACCCATTTATACCTTTCAGCACATGGAAGTGCTTTCGCTTCGCCGGCAATAGAAAACAATTTCTTAATCAATCCCAATCACCAAGTACTCACGCCTTATTGCCACTTTTCCAATCATCTTTTGAATGCAAAACCTAAAGTCTTCCAAATAATGGTCGATAGCCGGGATAAGCATTGACTTACATTCTGTTTGATAATGACTATAATTTTTTGGTGGAATTACCGAGAGGTAATATACGACCCATTGCAAGAGAATAATCACCGCACATTTTTTGATTGTCCAAGAATGCTGGATGCGAAAACCGGCAACGTGTTTATTTTTAAAATCGTTTATGAAACACAAAATCACTCCAAAAAACAATGAACGGCGCCTCGGCGACGATGACTTCATCGTCTCAAAAACCGACGCCGCCGGCCGTATCACCTATGCAAACCGTATATTTATGGAAATCGCCGGCTATCCGGAGCATGAACTCTTGGGCATGCAACATAATATCATCCGGCACCCCGACATGCCTCGGGGCGTGTTCCGTTTCATGTGGGATACTTTGAAAGCCGGTAATGAGTTTTTCGGTTTCGCCAAAAATCTATGCGCGGATGGCAGTTACTATTGGGTATTCGCCAATATCACCCCGGATTACGACAGAAACGGCAAATTGCAAGGCTATTATTCGGTGCGCCGAAAACCGCCGCAATCCGCATTGGAAGTATTGCTTCCCATATACAAGGAAATGCTGAGTATCGAAAAAAACAGTTCGGCCAAAGAAGCGCCGGAACAGTCATTAATGTATTTATTCGATAAGGTCAATCAAGTCGGCGCGAAAGGCTATGACAATCTTATGCTGAATCTTTACAAACCGAATGGTGTGATATGAAAAACTCCAATGCCAACATTCCATTCTTGTCTACCAAAGTCAACTATGCAGTTAGCGGAATTTTTGCATTCACCATCGCCCTGTTTAGCTACAGTCTTTTCCAATTCGGCTTTTCGTGGCCGCTTTTCATCCTCTCGGTTCCGCTACTGGCGATTGCCGTCTATATCAGACGCAACGCACAGCAAAATCTTGCTGTACTTGATCGGATGCAAACTGTATTACTCCGTACCAACAAAGGCGAACTTTATCACCGCATTACCCAAACCCGAGGTATGGGTGAGGTCGGCAAGGTGGCCTGGGAACTGAATGAAATGCTCGATATTATGGAATCTTATTTCAAGGAAATTAATACTTGCTTCAGTCAGGCGGCCAAAGGAAACCACAATCGTTATGCCTTATCGGACGGTCTTCCGGGACTACTTAAACAATCGGCGCAAAATATCAATCAGGCGCTTCAACACATGAATGAAAACGAAGAGCTGATGATTAAAAACCGCCTATCCGCAGGCCTTCATAGTCTCAATACCAGTAATTTATTGGATAACTTGAAAGCCAATCAAAATGATTTGATCAACATTACCGATCAAATGCAAAAGGTTGAGGATATTGCCACAGAAACTGGCAATAATGCCGAAACGAGTTTATCGTCCGTCGAAACCATCAGTACATCGTTGACCGATATCAACAACAATATTCATAGCGTAACCGACGTCATCACCGCACTGATCAACGACAGTAAAAAAGTCACCGAATCATTATCGATGATTACCGGCATTGCCGACCAAACCAACCTGCTCGCCTTGAATGCATCGATCGAAGCAGCCAGGGCCGGCGAACACGGACGTGGTTTTGCGGTGGTCGCCGATGAAGTGAAAAACCTGTCGGAACATACCAAAAACGCTGCACTGGAAGTTTCTCAAACCCTGACTTCATTCAATCAACGGGTCGAGCAAATGCATCAGGAAGCGGAGAGCTCAGCCACTTTGTCTCAGGAGGTAATGCAACAGGTAAGCTCGTTCCGTCAGCATTTTTCCGGTCTGTCAGATTCCGCCCAGGCTACGATCAGATATATCTCCTATGCTAAAGATAAGTCCTTCGGCCTGCTGACCAAGCTGGATCATATCGTCTACAAACAGAATGCCTATATAGCGATTGAAAATCAGGAGGATTGTCCGCAATATCATGCCATTTCTGTTGACAGTCATAATTGCCGATTGGGTAAATGGTACGATAGCGGCATTGGCTACGAGAATTTCCGTCACACTTCATCTTATAGCAAACTGTCTCACCCGCACGCCGATGTGCACCAGTACACTCAGGACGCCTATGCCGTTTCGAGGAAAAACTGGCAAGAACATCCGGATTTACTCAACAGCATTCTCACACACATGCAACGGACCGAAGAAGCCAGTGCCGATGTAATGCACTACATCGACTCGATGGTCGAAGAAAAACATCAAAAATAGGGCCTTATTCGACTGTTCCGCAAAGCAGGCTGAAACGGCATGGTCCGGTCCGAATCGCCTGCTTTATGCTTTAGAAAATAAGCTCCAACACCCTTATTATTTGCTTTCCTTTAACAACTCCCCCTTATTTTGAGTTTCCGATTTTTTCCAGATCCCACCCATCGAAAAACATTGCCAGCCCCACTTCAACCAATCCAACAAAGAAACGGCCAACCACAACGACCATAACAACATCAATATCCGATAAACCGACATTGGAACCGAAATGACAGTGGCGGTCGGCAGCTCTACCGAATTACGATCTTGATACCACTTGAGATTGAAAGCCGATGATTGATTACCAACGATTTGCATATCGGGAGCGCCTAGCAAACCTTGATGAACTGCATAAAATAACAACATCAGCGCAATAACGCTCAAAGCACCCAAAGTGACTTGCATCAAATTGAAGTTGCCGGCATTTTGCAACGGTTTCCGCGCCTTGATACCAAGTGCTATCAACCAGAATACTACTAATAAGCCGGCAGCCACCGGAATCTGGCTTAAACCGATCAACAACAAAAACCATTGCCAGTGTTTTAACGGCGTCAGCTTGACTTTACCTAAGCCGAACGACAAAAGTGCCAATACAATCAATACGCCCCAAATTAACGCAGCCGGTCCGAATTTCGGCCCAAAAGTTAACAACACCCATCGGTCGCTGCCCAATATGACTTGAATATGACTGTTGACGCTGGGAATTCCAAGATTCACTTTTGGAGTCGTAAGCCAATTTCGCTGTTCTTTATTCTCATGCCAATTCAGCGATATCTGTCGCGTTCCCGGATCGATAGGCAACGTTACCGCCGTTCCTTCCTGTCGGATCGGTTTGGTAACGCCGTTAATCGATACCGTTTGCAATTCCGCCAGATCGGGCAAATGGATCGTATGCTGTATTCCGATCGAGCTTCTGAGAGTCAGATTCAGCAGGGCTTGTTGAGAACGCTTTCCCGGTTTGATTTGCAACTCGGATTTATCGATTGTCAAAGTTTCGCCAGCAATCGCCTGAGGTCTGGTGATATGTAACTCGACGGTTTCCCCGGGCCATGGTCGCCATTCCGGCAGCCAACGTCCTTGTCTATCCTGGTGGTGGACAACGGCGATGCCGTCAGCGGCCAAATGCCAGACCGGACTAATATCGACACGCCACACTTCGGTCCAAGGGACATTCTCCGGCGCCAGTAACCTAATTCGTTCCATTTTTTCCAGTGCCGATCGCCATTGCATGGCTCGCGTCCCCGCCGGCATATTGACCAATACTCGATTGTTTTTTACTCGAACGTTGGCTGTTGTAACCGATTCCCCGGCAATCAATGGATATTCAAGAACTACTGCGGAATCCGTATTTTCCACTCGAATAATGCGAGTACTGATGGCCCAGTCCAAACCCAGTTGCAAAGTTCTTTCGATGCGAATAAACGGGGGCAGGGCGGTTTGCTGTAAAACAGCAAATTCTTTGCTTTGCTGCTGTGATTGCAAGCGGGTAAACTGCAACTGTTCATCCGCTCGTCCGTTTTCGTGTATTCCTTCAATATTCCAACCGGCAGTTGATACTTCTGCATAGTGAGGTCTTAACGGTAACGGTAGCGTAAACTGATTACTTGGCGGATTACCCCCCGACAGCGTTATTTCGTGTCGACCTCGCGGTAAACTAAGCCACAATTGCCCATCAATATGCAATAAGCCTTGAGCCACTTTACCTTCCAGCTTAACCCGACCCGGAAACCACTGCCCGTATCGAGCCGGCAAAGGCACTCCACTATCTTGCTGAACATGGACTTCCAATTGAATGTTCATTTCCCGTTCGTTAATGTCCAACTTCATACGTGCAATTTGCGCGCACTCGGGTAAGCATTCGGGCGCTTTCAACAATCGGTTTTTCAATTCATCCAGCATTTTCTGGTCGGGAAAACCGGCATAAGCGCTATCGACCGGCGATCCCGTCAGAAAGATCAGTAACAAACTCCAAACCGGCATCGACAGTTTCATTTTATTGCTTAACATGCCGAAAACCAGCAAACTTAACAGCAGAACCAAAACAACGCGAAAAAAATTCAACGCCATCGTCATAGGGGGAGATAAATACCAGAACTCGATCTGTTGTGTCCCATCGACGCTGCCGTTCCAGGATAAATGGATTTTATGCCATTGCCATTGTGGTAGACCGGGACCGGTTTGCACTTTGGCATCCGGATCGATACGATCGAAATCGACGGTTTTTTGCGCTTCGTAGAGAATTGCAGGCGCTGACGATTTCCGCATTTTGGACATCGACATCAGTCCGGCACCGGCTTCATCAGACATCACTTGATCCATAGGCTGAGCCGTTTCAGTCATGACATAAGTAGAAGGAGCAACCGGTTGCCAGCGTTTTTCCAGTTGCGGATACAGCCCGATGCGGACTTGATCAACCATAAACGGTATTGCAATAATCAAAAGACCCAACCAACTCAGGTTTCTGTACCATTTGATCAGTTGCCGCATGCGGCCGTCCGGCAACACTCGCAGCAAAGCAACTGCCGCCAGTATATTTAACCAAACCAAGCGGGGCGCGCCGGGTTCATGCCAAATCAAAGCCAAACCGACCAGGACGAATATCCCCCAATAGAAATTCCACATTCGGCTAACCGCCAACGCAGCTATCAACACCAGAAACAAATCCAGTAAAGTCCAACGGGAAATCCAACTACTCGGATCGTTGTCAACACCGCTGACTGCTAACAATCGCCACCCCGGGGGAATATTGAGCTCCGCACTGGCCCGGTCGAAACTTTCCTGCCAACCCACCGCATTAAGACTCCCGACCGAACCTTCGATCCGACTATCCGCCGTCAGTTGCATTGCACCTTTACGCACTTCTATACCTTCCGACTCTGTCTCGTCAATCCGGGTAATCAATTGATTCTGTCCATTGAGTTTAACTTGCCCCAATCGCATTTCGGGCAATACGCTCAAGCGCCAACCCTCGGTCATTGCGCCATCGATCCTATCTTCTACGGTATAACCGCTCCCATCGAAGTCCAACCATATTCTTCGGGTTAAATTCAATCGGTTCGGCTCCGGTTCCGGATCTCCACGGCGAATGACTTTAAACGCCATGCTTTCGCCCTGATTGATTCTATACGCCGGAAGATTCCTCCATTGCCCCGGTAAGTTAGTTTGACCGGGATCGATTGACGGCAAGTTTTCTATTTCGACGACGCGCAGATGGGGTAAGGCCTGAAATACCCAGATTTCTTCCGCAGGCCAGTCCTTGTCTTTAATGTTAAAGTCGAGTCGATTCAACGGTTCGGGATGTCTCGCATTCAGTTCGATATGCCAACGGCCCGGTCTGACCTGAATCAACAAACTGCCGTCAGCCTCCAAACGAGCAGGCAGATTGGTGTTCAATGCTATAGGAATGAAAGGCGATAACAAGGCATGGGGTAATTTAACTTCACGTTGATCACCTGAGACTTCCAGTTCTAGATGGGTGATCAGTTGCAACGGCACATTGTCGTAAACTTTCCTGAATACTTGCAGATCCAGCCGGTTCTGTATACTACCCAGCTTTTTTCGACCGATATCATTTTCTCTTAACCATACTACGCCTTGTTTCAGCGTCGGCGCCTCAATTTTCTTCCCGGAGATTTGTAGGTTGAACAATCCTGTTTCCTCGGGTATAGACAGATTGTCCGGAATACTGTCCCAAAAGAACCAACCAGTAATCTGATATTCTCCTGGCTTCAAAAACAACGCCGGTTTACCATCTCGCTTAATTACCGGTGCCGATTTGCCGTTAACAGACACATTCTGGGGCCAATGTCTTTGACTGCCGGGAATAGAGATCCAATCTTCCCGGAAAACGCTCCAATGCGCATTGAATTGTCCTTTATCGACTTCCAAATCCAGCGTCAACAAACCCGGCCAACTACAATGCTTGCGTTGAAAATCGTTGTAAAGAAAAGGGCATTGAAAATTCGTTTCATCCTGCAACACCCAACCGATCCAAGGTATTAAGGGTTCAGGGACTTTCTCAATGCTTAAAGCGAAGCCCGGTGAAAAGAAACCTGAAACCAACAGAAAGAAAAAAACTCTAGCTGTGCGAACCATAACAATCCACCCATTGCGATGACAATGGGTTTAATTGTAGCCCTATTTATTATCGAGTTCCCTTAAATATCGAGTCTATCCAGTAATAAACTGAACCTGATAGAGCTCTGCGTGCGTGTGCCACCCTATTATCTATGATTGCAATTCTTTTTGAAGGCGTTGATAAATTCCACCGAAACTGCCGTTACTCATTAAAACTACATGAGTATCGGTGCCGACCTGTGTTTTTAATCGGGTAATGATTTCATCCAGCGATGTACATAGGGTGATGTTATTACCATGTTTTTGCACCGCGGTTAAATCCCAAGTTAAGTTTTCCGGATGATAAATAATCGCATTATCGGCTTCGGCAAGCGACTCAGCTAAAGTTTGAGTATGAATACCCATGCGCATGGTGTTGGAACGCGGCTCGACAACTGCAATAATTTTCTTACTCCCAACCTGTTTGCGCAATCCGTCCAATGTGGTTGCAATCGCGGTCGGGTGGTGGGCGAAATCGTCGTATATCGTCATCCCGTTGATTTTCGCAATGACTTCCATGCGGCGTTTGATATTTTTAAACCGTTCCAAAGCCTCGATAGCAGCCGCTGGCAATATACCGATATGTCTTGCTGCGGCGATTGCGGAAAGGGCATTATAAACATTGTGTTCGCCCGTTAACGACCAGTGAATGGTGCCTTTCCGCTCTCCCTCGAACAAGACATCGAAACTGCTACCGTCCGCCTTGTTCAATTCCGCCCGCCATAAGGCGTCGCCATCGATCGCGGTGTTCTGTATCGGCGTCCAACACCCCATTTCTAATACATCGGCAAGATTGCTTTCATGTTGCGGCGTAATGATCAAACCTTCACTCGGAACGGTTCTAATCAGATGATGGAACTGCTTCTTGATAGCATCCAGATTCTCGAAAATATCGGCATGATCGAACTCCAGATTATTCAATATAGCGGTCCGTGGCCGATAATGAACAAATTTCGAGCGTTTGTCGAAAAAAGCCGAATCGTATTCATCCGCTTCAATAACGAAAAAATCGGATTCGCCCAATCTGGCCGAAATACCGAAATTTAATGGAATTCCACCGATCAAAAATCCCGGTTTGAACCCTTGATATTCGAGTATCCAACTCAGCATGCCTGTCGTAGTGGTTTTACCGTGTGTACCGGCAACACCCAAAACCCATTTGTTTTGCAGCACATGCTCGGACAGCCATTGCGGACCGGAAAGATAGCGATATCCTCTGTTCAAAACCGCTTCGACTTCCGGGTTTCCTCTCGACAACGCATTACCGATTACGACCAGATCGGGATCGCAATCCAGGTTCTCGGCCTTATAACCGTTCATCAACTGAATCCCTTGTTCTTTCAGCTGAGTGCTCATAGGTGGATAAACATTCTGGTCCGACCCGCTGACCCGATAACCCAATTGTCTGGCTATCAATGCTAAACCGCCCATGAAAGTGCCGCAGATACCCAGTATATGGATATGAATAGAGTGTTCCTTATTGTTCATTGGATTGCGCTTCCTGATTGTTTTCTGTATTAGTCTGTTGTCCAGACTGTTCCGGCCCTTCGGACTGTTGGCTTTGACTTGTGTCGACTTCTTCCTTCGCACCGGCTTGTTCCAATATGTTGATGATATTCTTTTGATCCGTTTTTTTGGCTTTAGCCAACACAGTAATGCTTTGATTATCCGCCGCATTGACATTCGCGCCGGCGGCGATCAGCAAGGAGACAATTTCTTCGTTGCCGAACACCAAAGCATCCATTAATGCGGTCGACCCTAAATTATCGGCTAAATTCACATCCGCCCCATAACCCAGCAACACCCTAACGGCTCTGACATTGCCGTTGAAACTGGCACCCATCAGCGCCGTTCGGCCGCTTGCGGTTTTGCTATTGACATCAACGCCTTGCGCCAGTTGAGATTCCAACCATTCAATCTTTCCTGCAATGGCTGAAGCGAAAAGATCATTTGTGTCAACGGCTAGAACCGTTTGGGAATAGCACAACAATACGACAAACAATGTTTTTAAGTTCATGGAATAGTTTCTTGCGTTTAATGGTCAGTTACGATGAAATAACCTCCATTATTGTCAAACTCATCGCAAAACAAAATTTGAAGCCCATAAATACTTCTCACGGCCGAAGAAAACACGGTGAAGGGTAAAAGGTATCAATCATTAGGTTTCAATTGTAGCAACACTATTATTAATGAGCGAAAAAAATAAAATTATCGTTGAAGCCGTTCCCCGTTACATTGAAGCCCAATCCTCTCCGCAGGACGATCGCTACGTATTCGCATACACCATCACCATCACCAATGCCGGTACGGTCTCCGCGACTCTGTTAAGCCGACACTGGCTGATTACCGATGCAAATGGACGGATTCAGGAAGTCACCGGCGACGGCGTGATCGGAGAACAACCTCATCTGAAACCCGGCGAATCATTCCGCTATACCAGTGGCGCGATGATTGAAACGCCTGTCGGCGTCATGCAAGGCAAATACACCATGGTTTCCGATGAAGGGGAAAACTTTAAAGCCTCGATTCCTAAATTTACTTTATCCATTCCCAGAACCCTGCACTAATGACCATTTATGCCATTGGCGATATCCAGGGCTGTTATGACGAACTGTTAAGATTACTGGATGTAATCAAATTTGACGAGTCGATCGACCAACTTTGGTTTGCCGGCGATTTGGTAAACAGAGGACCAAAATCGCTGGAAACCTTGAGATTTGTTAAATCTTTGGGCGATGCGGCAGTTACCGTCCTAGGCAATCACGACCTGCATTTGATAGCGACATTTTTGGCTAACAAGAAACAACGAAAGAAAGACTCACTCAGCCAAGTCCTTGAGGCACCCGACTGCGAGGAACTAATCCACTGGTTACGGCATCGCCCACTGTTTCATCACCAGGATGAATTCAGCCTGCTACACGCCGGCTTGCCGCCGCAGTGGAATTTAGCTCAAACTCAAAAGATGGCTGAATTAGTGGAAAACATATTGCAGGGACCTGACTACGTCGAATTTTTCAAAACCATGTATGGCAACAAACCGGGCAGTTGGTCGGACAATTTAGACATCCTCGACACAGCCCGTTTTGTCGTCAATTGTTTTACCCGTCTGCGTTTTTGCGATGCTGAAGGTAGGCTCGATTTCCATCACAAAGGAGCGCCCGGTTCACAACCGGAAAGCCTGATGCCTTGGTTTACCGTTCCGGGTCGAAAAAGTGCCGATATGAAAATCATTTTCGGCCACTGGTCGACCCTCGGCCTCTACCAGGGGAACAACGTCTACGCCATCGACACCGGCT
>JBNLEI010000002.1:0-2096 GCA_050304855.1 Methylococcaceae bacterium | reverse complement strand
TGTTCTGGCTTATTCAGGGTGATGATATTACTATCTGTCATAGCGGTGTTTTCCTCATGTTGGGGTTGATCTGGGGAGATCTTAACCAAACAGATTACACCGCTTTCTTCTCAACTCATACACCAGAAATGATCATAGCTCATATTGTCATCAGTAACTTCAAGAGTTATCTGCTGGGTACCTACCATGGCATCTCGGGTCGTTACGTTCAGGAATATCTGGATGAATTTTGTTATCGTCTGAATCGGCGATTTTGGGAAACACAATTACCCAATCGTTTGCTCAAGCTTTGTGTCTCTCACCAACCCGTTTTGATTAAACCTGTGGTTTGTTAATAGCCATAAAAATTTAAGAAGCTTAGGGAACCTCTGATTAATCCCGAAAACGGCCAGCGGTATAATACCGTAACGAAATAGTAATCGAGACGACGGACATGAATCAGCCCCAACAACTCAGTTTTGCCGATGCCGAATACGCCAACAAAGGCAAACTGACACGACGCGAAAAGTTTCTGAACCAACTCGAAGACTTATTGCCGTGGCCAGTCATGCGAGCGGTAATTGAACCGCATTACGCATCCGGCAAGGGGCGCGGTCGCAAGCCGTTTGCCCTGAACGCCATGCTGCACGTGCATGTGGCGCAGATTGTCTACAACTATTCCGACCCGGGCATGGAAGACGCACTCTACGAGATTGAATCGCTGCGGCGCTTTTGCGGCATTCGTCTGGAATCAGTACCGGATGAAAGCACGATCTTGCAGTTCCGGCATTTGCTGGAACAGCACGGATTAACCGAACAAATCTTCCAGGCCATCAACCAAACGCTGAGTGACCGCGGACTGTTTTTAAAAGCCGGCACCATCGTCGATGCCAGCCTGATTGCCGCGCCGACCTCGACCAAAAATAAAAGTCAGTCACGTGATCCCGAAATGCATTCCAGTAAGAAAGGCAATCAATGGTTTTTCGGCAGCAAATTTCACATCGGCGTCGACCATAAAGCCGGTTTGGTGCATACGCTCAAAGTCACCTCAGGGAACGTGAGCGACGTGACCGAAGCCGCATCCTTGCTGCATGGCGAAGAGCAATTCGTGCACGGCGACGCCGGTTATCAAGGCTTGGACCAACGCCCCGAGATGCCGACCGAACATCCACCCGCTTGCGTCATTGCAATGCGTCCGGGTAAGTTGGCCAAGTTAACCCAAGACGAGAGCGAGGAGGCCCAGGTGCTGCGTGAGGCAGTCAGAGAACTCGCAAGCCGCCGTGCCAAGGTCGAGCATGTGTTTCGAGACATTAAAATCCGCTTTGGTTACGCCAAGAATCGCTATCGCGGTTTAGCCAAAAATGCCGCGCGATTAACCTTTTTGACCGCGATTGCCAATGTGCTTCGCGGTGATGCATATGAACGTCGATGCCTGATTGCGTCCAAAATTTGAAAATAGAGGCCTGGAAACGGGCGGATTTTCAGATAAATATCGCTGTTTTGATCAAAAAACAGACAAATATTTAAAATTTGAAACAATTTAAACGTGGCTTCTGCTCAAAACGGTTGTTTTTCAGAGGTTCCTTAATAGCCATTTATTATTTTGAGCTATTGAACTGATTCAGATTTGACCGGTTTTTTTCCACGAACTTTTCTTCGAACAAAAATACATTCGGATTGTTACGGTCTACGGATACTTTGACCCAATGGGCGTTGGGATTGCCAAAAGTTTCGACACGGATAAAATTTTCCAATCGTGGTTCGTTTGAATCCCATGGCATAATAAATGGGAAGTCGGTTCCGATGACATCTGAAGGTAATGCCGAGGGCAGCGGTTTATCGATTCTGAAAAAATGACTATCGCCATGAACCAGGACAACCGGTTTGCCGAATTTGCGGGTTTCATGTTCAAGTTGCACCAGGAAGTCTTCGTAGCCGGTCAGACGATCGGCTGGAATAAAGTCCCATGGATTCGCTTGGATCGTGATCATGATGCCGGGGCTGTCTTCTTCAATGGCCCGTTCGAAAGACTCATGCAACCATTCCAGGTTGGCCGTATTGCGCCGCTCGTATTCGGCTTCGGCCTGTTCGATAAATGTTGCCCCGGTGCGTAAGCC
>JBNLEI010000001.1:0-9230 GCA_050304855.1 Methylococcaceae bacterium | reverse complement strand
GTGCTAAGGTGTTTGTCGTAATAAGAATGCAACAAGAATGTGGTTGAATCGAAAGATGGCGCTTTTAAACCGTGTTGACTTATGTCGCGTGTGTTGCCGGTAAATATTGCGTTTGACTTCTCGGAATAAGAGAGATGTTATGAAAGAGTGGGTCAAGTAACGATAAAACGCAATCCGGATAATGGTTGTTTTGACAATATTTCCGGCAAAAGGGACAATCACTAACGCAAGAAATAACGGTGTGAATTTTTCCGAAACTTCTTAAGGTCAATCGGGAGTAAAACTATGGTCGATATCCCCAGTCTAAGACGAGAAACCCGTTACGGCATGCCCGCCGCCGACCAGATTCTGTTCAATCGGTATTACGTGCTCGGCTACTCCTATTATTTCAGGCAAGCCAAGTGGGCTTTGGAAATTGTCGACCCGAACACCGTGGATATCGAACGGGCCGATAATTTTCGCTCCGATTACCGGATTCCGGAAATGTTTCGCGCGGACTTGGCGGATTACGAACATTCCGGCTATGATCGGGGGCATTTGGTCGCCAGCGCTAATCAATACGAAACCGACATCCAAAATAGCGAAACGTTTTTGCTTTCCAACATGTCTCCGCAAAAACCGCAATTTAACCGCAACATATGGAAAAAACTTGAGATTGCTGTTAGAGAGCTGAATGCGAGAAAAGATATTTACGAGACCTATGTCATCTGCGGTCCCATCTTCGATTTCGACACGCCGGTTTCCAGAATCGGCACCGAAGATCGTAACAGCCTCTCTCTTCCCGTACCAAACGCTTTTTTCAAATCTATTTTAACGGAAAATAATAAAGGCGCTTTGAAGATGTGGTCGTTCATCATGGCGAATGAAGAATCTGACAAGGCGTTAGAGGATTTTCTCGTTCCGACGGCGAAGGTGGAAAGAATGTCCGGCATCCTGCTTTGGGATCGTTTGGTCGGTAAGAAAATCGAACGGGAAAAGGCCAAGGTTCGTCCCATGTGGTGATTATCCCCAAAAGCTGTGGATAACTCTGTTACCAAACGGTTACAAATTTTTGCAACGCGTTGCCTATCCTGCATTTTTGTTAACTTGATCAAATTTTAGCCAGTTTCGGACGATGGTAAAAATTGATCATTGCGCTATCTTTCAATATGCCGAAAGGCATAAATTTTCATTGACTTACCCCATGCCCTGTTTAACGGAAGACTCAGGGCATGTTCAGTCTTCTCATTTCGAAAACTTCATGGTTGATAATTGGTCTGAGCAATTAAAACAGATAACCGGACCGCCTGAGACGGTTGTCGATGCGGTTGACCGGCTCATGGTGATCTTGAACAACGAACAGAAACTGTTTATTGCCACGATACCGGAAGACGAATTGGGGAATTTACACTTAAGTTTGGGCAAAGCGATTCGGAAAGCTTTCGCTTTGCACGACCGCAATAGCAAACTAATGGTTGATTGCGATGCCTCTCATCCGGAGGAAGCGATCGGAACCATCATCAAAGAGCTGTGGAATAAACTGACAAAGGAGTAGTTTTTGGATCCGATAACGCTGTTTGGCAAGATTTTAGCCACTTTGCTAAGTGCGTACGCATGGTTGATACCTTTTTTGGTCTTGATGATTTTTCTGAAATCACCTTTCGTTAAAGGTATTTTGGGTGAATGGCAGGTGAATTTGGCTGCCAGACTGTTTCTGGAAAAAGATAAATACCACCTTTTCAAAAATATAACGTTACCTACTGAAGAAGGAAGTACTCAGATCGATCATGTGATCGTTTCAAGATACGGGGTTTTTGTCATCGAAACCAAGAATATGAAAGGATGGATATTCGGCGATCCCAATCAAAAAATCTGGACACAAAAAATATATCGGCATACGGCTAAGTTTCAAAACCCCTTGCACCAGAATTATAAACACAGCCAGACATTGTTGTCAGCCTTGCAGCTGGATCCGCAAACGTTGTTTTCCATTATTGTATTTGTAGGCGATAGTACCTTTAAAACCCCGATGCCGGAAAATGTGGTGTATGCCGGCGGTTACATTCGTTTCATTAAAAAAAGAAACCGGTTGCTGTTGACCGAAGCCGAAGTTAAGGAAATATCCGCTAAGATCGAGTCAGGTCGCTTAAAACCATCCTTGAAGACCACCCGTGAACATATACGGCACGTTAAAGCGCTTGTCGAGGAAAAGCAGCATGGGCATAAAGAAAACGCCTGTCCTCAATGCGGCAGGCCAATGGTATTGAGAACAACCAAAAAAGGGAATAACTTAGGAAGGCAGTTTTTAGGGTGTTCGGCATTTCCCAAGTGCAGGGCGGTTAAACAAATAACCTGATTGTGCGGTTTACCCCTGTCGAAAAATACAAAACTAATTCTACTTCTCTGCCTGGACAATACCGGTTGATACGGTAAGCTGAAAATTTTTCACATCGCATCTTAAAAGTAAACACGATTAGTCATTTCCGTTCAGTCGAGGAGAAAGTTATGGGACCCTATTATCGAGGCACATCCCAAGGGATGGGCGCTTTTTTTGATCTATTCTATCAGCATCCGATTTTAATGGTGATTCTGGTGCTGGCAGCGGGCGCAATCGGCGCTTTTATCTGGCATAGAAAAAGATCGGAGAAGCAATCCGGATTGTAATTAATTTGCTATTGCTTCAAAATCCTGCGAAACGCGGTAAGGTGCAATTCGTAGGACGTCAATAGGCGAAGCCGTATAGCGCCGAATGTCATTTGATACGATACTCGCACAATGCTTAACTATCGACGGGTATGGTTTCCGGGAGGAAATTACTTTTTTACTGTTAACTTGCTGGAGCGGAGAGATAATGATCTTTTCGTTCGCGGCATTGATTTGCGGAGAGATAATATTCGTTTAGTTAAACAAAGTTATCCATTCAAGATTCACAGCTGGGTAGTTTTGCCGGATCATATACATTGTGTTATCGAATTACCAAGAGATGATGCAGATTTTCCTTTGCGATGGCGGTTAATAAAGATGGGGTTTTCAAAATCGCTGCCTAAGGAAGAATACCGATCACCCGTTAGAATCCGGCGAGGCGAACGGGGAATATGGCAACGTCGATATTAGGAGCATTTAATCACTGATGGCGTGCTCACATGGATTATGTTCATATAAACCATGTGAAACATGGTTTGGTTGCCAGAGTAGCCGATTGGCCGTATTCCACCTTTCATCATTTGGTCGAGAAAAACGTTTATCCATTGGATTGGGCTGGTGGGACGGAGACTGTATTAGGTTATAAAGATTAATTCTCATTCGGTGCAATGTCCGCTGGTTATTGCTCCCTACAGTCCTCTCACTCAAAGAGGTTATCTTTTGGGGGGAAGGGGTCACCTCGCATGTGCCGCTTAACACCGGCAATAATCAAGCCCCACCTAGCGGGGTGAGGCTTGTAGCATTCGCCGCAAATGAAATATTGCGGAGGCGGGAAGGCTGGTTAATTGCTATTGTTATGCCGATGAGTCAGCGCCTTTTCTAACAACTTCATTAAATCCCTCCATGTAACGATTCCTATTGGCCTGTTTTCGTTATCTACAATAGGTATGCATGAAATACTGTGTAAATTAAATATACGAACAGCATCAAAAAATCCTGCCTTTGAAATCAAAGTCACAGGTTTTCTAGTAACTATTTGATGCACTTTCTTATTTAGTGTTGCGGAGTCTTTTACAGTTTCAGCATAAGTTCCCAGATTCGGGCTAATGGCTTTTAGCAAATCTCTATCCGATATAACACCAAATATCTTGCCATGATCAACCACAATCAGGTGATGAAATCTCTGCGTTTCAAATATCTCTTTTACTTTTTTTAACGAATCATCTAACTCAACGGTAACGAGGTTAGTAGTCATTATGTTTTCTATCAAAATCATTTAATCCCTATCCCTCCTATCAAAATTTAGATTCAATTGCTTAAAATAGCTGGAAGGCCCTCAATATAGAGCTAACCCGCGATGTCCGTACCGGCAAATGGAATGAGGGGCGGACAGGGTTCGAGTTTAGTGCCTTGATAGCAGCGCAGGATTGAGGACTGGGATTGCTGGTGTCGTCATTCCCCAAGCTTCTTGTTTGCCGTTAACGATTGCACTGCGCCGACGGTGAGCTGTACTTTAATACATAAATTTCCACCGAGCAATTTTTCGCGGGGCCGCTTATCGATTGGGCTCCGCCGGGCGGGTTACCGCGACGGCTGCAACCCATGGTCAGGTCGTTCCATTTCCTCGTTCTCCTCAGTCCTCTTTGCCTTTTGTCTTTAGCTTATTCTGGAATTCCGTAGCTGCCAGCTGAGCGTCTCGCACGGCATCTAAGCCTGTTTTAAGCCGTTCTCTGACTGCATCCGACTGCCATGGTATCTCGGGATTCTCAGATTCATACAATCTTTCCTCTGTATCAGTGAGAACTAAGGCGCGTGTTTTCAAACCGTAGGTCAATCGCCTTTCGATCTCGTAACCGTTCATCGAATCTTCTAGACGTAATTCCGACCCGAATTGTCGAAGGTCAGACCCCAGATCGTTGACCGTCTGTAAGAGTTTGTGAATGTTGTGGACTATTTTGTCCCGCTGTGTTTCTGTTGGTCTACTCGTGGGAATGCTGTCGAGAAGGAGTTGCGTATCCAGCTCCAGCTCGTACAATCTCTTTCTTAGTTGATCAACTGCGCGCTGCAACTGAGCCCGCTTCTCTTGTTCTACGACGGCGTCGAACTCCTCGTTTAGGTTACGGAACCAAGCTACTATGTCAGTGATGGCATCCAGAGGTTCCCAACCGTGAACGTCAGCC
Organism: Methylococcaceae bacterium; assembly: GCA_050304855.1. Taxonomy (GTDB): domain Bacteria; phylum Pseudomonadota; class Gammaproteobacteria; order Methylococcales; family Methylomonadaceae; genus Methylomarinum. The sequence continues at coordinate 4,428 of JBNLEI010000001.1, read as the reverse complement.
ATGGCTTCTGGTTGCGATACCGTGACTGCTATAGCTAATACAATAGTCAGGATCTGATACTTCATGCTGCATTTTCCTTACGTTTCTTTGCTTTTCGTCGGAGATAAACGAGGATCGCAAAATAGACTGCCAAGAAAATTCCGAGCAGTGAGGGAATCAACCTTAGGGTTTCGGCCGCGAGAATATCAAGGCGGACCAGGAGAAATGGAACGGCGATTAGTAACATTGCTCCGACGAATAGTAGTGATATCTTCATTTTTACGTCGTTTGAGTTAGCTCGACGATAAGCGGCGCAGGGATGCAGCACTTATCGTTCGCGTTGAGAGGTATGTCCTTCTCAAACTCTCTCGTTAGCTTTTTTCACGATCTGGAGCGGGACCAGTACCGACTTGAAAGTTTGCAATTATTAAGTATAAAGCTAGGCAGAAACCACCACAATAAAACCCTAGCCCTGAATACGCGACAATCTGCCCTAGTTTAGTATTGATGGCACCAAAAGATAGCCAAGTCCCTAATGCGAAATAGACAGCAAATGCTATATGAACAGACCAAGCAAAAAAAACTTCCGCTCTTCGTCTTTTTTTCTTACTTTGCAGCCAAGCCTCCCAACCGAGAATATTATTCCCTGCCAGCTCTGGCTCAATAACATCTTTTATGTATTCACCCACTCGCATAAGGCTGCCTTGTTCAAAGATGAGCGTGAATGCAAATATTAATGTGATTAATGGACTAACCATTAGCACTGCTGTGATATCGTATTTTTCCCCAGCACCGATTATTAGTGGAATACCTGATACCCCGATTAATTGGAGCTTAATTATTCTCTCTTTTATTCCCAGTATTTCGTTTCTAAGTTCCTTATACTCTATTTCAGCAAAAGATAATCTTGTATTTTCGTCAGCCATTTTCTCTCCCTCCATTTTAAAACTAAGGTCTCAGCTCACGGAATAAAAAGCTAACGTCGAGCTAACCAACGATGTCCGTGCCGGCCATGGAGAGACCGGTGAGGACATTGATTGAGTTTAGCGCCTTGGTAGGCGGCGCAGGATTAAGGACCGGGATTTGTGGTGTTGTCATTCCTTTCAATTCCTTGTTGGTTGTTAACGATTGCACTACGCCGACGGTTTGCAATACTTTAATGCATGAAATTCTGCTGAGCAATCTTTCGCAGGGCGGGTTAGCTCGACGATAAGTGGCGCAGGGATTCGCCGCTTATCAGCTTACTAGACAGAAAGCAGATAATATTGAACTAGGCAGCGCCTGTCTACGTCAATATCGTCCTCAAGCTGTATCCCATTGCGATGCTAGACTTTCAAGGACCTTTACTTATATTGTATTTCTAGGTTCCGTTTTTGAAATGGCAACAGAACCAGGCATTGCACTGAGCAATAATTCAAATCGTACGCACGGGTCGACCGCGTTGATCCAAAACGCAGCCTGATTGCGCAACACTGTGAGATCGTCGGCACGTAATTGTTTCAAACCGGCTGCGACAACGCCTTTGGGATGGAAATTCCATTCGGTCGGCGCCACGATGCCGTAATGTAAAATCCGTCCCTGCTGCAATTGTAGGTGATGAATTAACAAGCCGCGAGCGGCCTGAACTTGGGCTAGACCGTAACCCTTGGCCATTGTGGTTTCGACGCTTGGCGTGGGTTGCGCAATTCCCGCACATAAATGAGCCATTCTGCGTTTTAGAACAACGGGCGTCGATGCAACCTCTTGCAAACGCGCAACCAGTCGGGTCAGCAGCCCGTTACCGTATTTTCCCAGACAGTCTGCGATCAATGGCAAATCTTGCTGACGATTCAGCACCGTGGCTTCATAACAGCGCCCTTGCCAGTCAGGGGTTTGAACGAATTCGGCGGTATCCCTGTCGACTGATAACCGTTGTGTTATCTCATTCGGATCGAGTTTACTCGGTAGACGACCGATGTCATTACATCCGACGTCACACCAGTGGCGAGTATATAGCGACCTCAATAATTGCGCCGACACCGATTCATTGTTCTGTAACCAGCCGAACAATTGCACTTCGCTTTGTAAGCGCCCCCATTCAGTCAAGCGGGAGCCGAAAATGGCTTGGTCGAGCAATACTTCGAGTTCATCGATTTGCTGAACGAGCCGCGCCTCGTCCACGGTGGCCGTCGTATGTAATTGAAAGGGCTGTTGTTCTCCAAACAAAGCGCGTTGAAATTCTTTTAGCAACCGCATGAACGGCGCCATTTGCCGTTTATCGCTCTCCAAAACCGCAAACGCCGGCCAGTCTAACAGGATACGCCAGCAATGCTCCCGTAGCGTCTCCAAGTCGATCAGCATGTGCCGGGCCGTATCGGTGACGGGATCGAGAGCCAATCCCAGCGCTTGCCTTAAGGCCAACAATGCCGCAAACGCCTGACCGTTGCCGCAGACCGTATACAGCATGGGCAACAACGTCAATAACTGCTCGGGCGTTTTACCGACAAACACCTGCGACGCCGCCAACGGTCGGCTGGAATGGATATGAACGTCGACAATACGGCCCGCGTTGCAGTCCAGCCTGATCTGTAATCGACCTTCAATACTCAAGAGGCTGCTTTCCCAGGGTTAAACGCACCGCGCAGTAAATTGCGCCGACTGATGCCGCTGGATGGTCTGGAAACAGTTGTAGCCACGGCATCGGAAAACAGGCCTTGCAAAGCCGTCTGTGCGACCGTTACCGCAACGGCCTGCTGCTTGAATTCAAACATGGGGGAATACAGGGAACAGGAGGCATAGAGTCCCAATTGTTTTTCCCTGGCGACGGTAAAGGCGAACACACCATAGGGAAAGTCGATTGATACGGTATCGCCTTCGACCAACGCTCCCCATCGATCCGATTGGCCGGGCCGCAATAGCAAATTCATCAACCAGGGCGTGATCAACAGCCCCAGCCAGTCGTGTTGAAACGGACGAAACGGCAAGGCCTGCACCTGCAAAGCCGAATTGACGACAGGCACCGCTGCCATCCGCTGCCGAAGAATATCGTTGAAGACCGTTTCCAAAACGTGCTGGATCTGCTCGCTGTCGCTCCAAACCGGATCAGTCATCAATAATCAGAAACCCCTCTTTGTCACCGTCGCAGTTCGGGCAACGCCAGAAATTCGGTAAATCGGCGAACGCCGTTCCCGCAGGTATCTGCCAGTAGGTATCCCCTTCATTAGGATCGTAGACATGCCAGCAGATCTTACATTCAAGACGCGTCTCAGCCTGTAACCGGTCGTGCTTGATTGCGGGATTGTTCATAAATAGACCTTCAGGATTTCGGTCAGTCGTTCCTGGCTGTCTTCGATATCTTCAACCGAGGCACGAGCCACTTCCGGAACGTCGGTGACCTCCAGCGTATTCAATATCAAGGTGTCTTGAGAATTAAAATATTGCACCCACCAGACCGGCTTGGTAGCTGTGCTGCTGATACGACAATTGCCGTAACCCCTGGACAAGATCGTCACGTTGCCGACACCCAAGCGCTCGTGTAGAAAGGCCAGATCCTGATCGGTGTGGGGCAACAGGCTCAAGTTGATCACATGGGTAGTATCGCCGACCTTGCGGCCGCTTAACTTGGCGTTGATTTCGGTTAATAACGGCGGGGCATTCATAACATTGTCGGGTAGGTTGCCGACTTCCAACGTCCTTGTTTGCAATGCCGGGTCGAAGGCTTTGCCAAAAAGCAAGGCCGGTATCTCTCCGACTTCCAGGCGATCGTCGACGATTTTCTTATCGGCGTCCAAAGTTTGCACACGCCAGACGCCCGCCAGCACCGATTCCTGGATGCGCATCTGCGGTTTCCCCGAATACAGTATGCTGACCTCACCTTCGCCGATCACCTGATCGACAAAATAGCGGTTGTCTTTATCCAGCCTCATCAAATCGATCGGGGCGAAAACATTCCCCGGCTTGAAATCGGTCAGTTGCATCAACAAATGTTGCAAGACCTGCTTGCCGGGCCGGAATAGTTGATCCGACGCATCGACACGTATTTCCGGCATCCGATAGGTTGCCATGTCCTCCGGCATCTGCATATATTCCAGTTCCGCACCATCCGTTTCCGGCGGTTGACTGCCCTGGCCGAAGATAGGTAATTCGATCGTGCTCATGATGCTCCTGTCAATGTCTTGCCGAACAAAGTTGTTCGATATCGAAAGCCGGCGGTTTCGACGGTTCGGCCGACAGCAATTGGCGGATTTGCGTCATATAGTCGTTCCAATCGAGAATACCGGATAAGGCCCCCAGATACTCGCCTTTTTTTAGCAATATCAAAGAAGGGAAGCGCAGAAACCGAAAGCGTTGCTGCAGTTCCCGCTCGATCGAACGATCGATGACAGCCATCTTTAACTTGCCGGCAAACGCCTTGTCCAACTCCGGCAGCACCACGGCCACATCGTGACTTTCCGGAAACTGTCCGGGATC